>NZ_KV791450.1:0-1311 GCF_001807895.1 Stenotrophomonas sp. HMSC10F07 | reverse complement strand
TGGCCTTGGCATCGATGGTCTTGTCGATGGCGATGGCCTGGCCGGCGTTGGCACCGACCTGGAACAGCTGGCTGGAGAACGAACCGTCCAGCAGCTTGGTGCCGTTGAAGTCCGACTGCTTGGCGACGCGGTCGATTTCCGAGACCAGCTGGGTCACTTCGGCCTGCAGGGCCTTGCGGTCGCTGGCCGAGTTGGTGGCGTTGGCGGCCTGCACCGACAGCTCGCGGACGCGCTGCAGGTTGTTGCCGATTTCGGTCAGCGAGCCTTCGGCGACCTGGGCCAGCGAGATGCCGTCGTTGGCATTGCGGATGGCGACGTCGGTACCGCGGATCTGCGTGCCGAAGCGCTCGGAGATCGCCAGGCCGGCGGCGTCGTCCTTGGCGCTGTTGATGCGCGAACCGGAGGACAGGCGCTGGATGGTGGTGGCCAGCGAGCTGCCGCTGGTGCTCAGGTTGCGCTGAGCATTCAGGGACATGGTGTTGGTGTTGATGACTTGTGCCATGGTGCATTTCCTTTGGCGAAGGTGGAACGTGTTTCAGGATCCGGGCGCGGCGTCATGCAGCGCCCGGAGGTCGATCAGTAAGCGGATCAGCGCAGCAGGCTGAGCACGCCCTGCGGCACCTGGTTGGCCTGGGCCAGCATGGCCGTACCGGCCTGCTGCAGGATCTGGGTGCGGGTCAGTTCTGCGGTTTCCTTGGCGAAGTCGGTGTCCTTGATGCGGCTACGCGAAGCCGACAGGTTCTCCGACGAGGTCTGCAGGTTGGCCACCACCGAGGTGAAGCGGTTCTGCACGGCGCCCAGGTCGGCACGAGTGCTGTTGATCGCACCCAGGGCCTTGTCGACGATTTCCATCGCCTGCTGGGCGCCCTTCACGGTGCTGACGTCCAGGTTGCTGGCGTACTTCGCGGCCGGCGCTGCAGCAGCAGTGGTGGCGGTGAAGGTCGGTGCGGTAGCGCCGGTCCAGGTGCCCACCGATGCGGTGATGGCCTTGAACGAACCATCGGCGTTGACGCTGTCCTTGACCGAGGTCAGGGTGACGCCAGCGGTGCCGTTCACTTCGGCGTAGACACCGGTCTCACCGATCTTGGCGTTGATGGCAGTCACCAGCGCCTCGCGGGAGGCCTTGCCGGTGGCAGCGGCGTCGGCACCCTGCTTGACATCGACGTCGGCGATGGTCACGCCATTGATCTGCAGGCCAGTGACCTTGAGGTCGGCGTTGGTGCCCGGGTCGGCCAGGGCCAGCGAGTTGGTGTCGAACTTGGCGCCGCCCAGGGCGTTGGCCTTGGCATCGATGGTCTTGTCGATGGCGAT
>NZ_KV791449.1:0-20633 GCF_001807895.1 Stenotrophomonas sp. HMSC10F07 | reverse complement strand
GGAATTTCTCTCTAAGGCTTTTGCGGCCTTTGGCCTGGCCCCTCGGAGTGGCTTCCGCAATACAGGTGAGCAGATAGATGGGAGCTTTGTACTTCACTACCACACATACCTCGTCGAGGCAAAGTGGCAGAACAGCAAGACCGATGCGGCCGATCTGCGAGCGTTTGCCGGCAAGGTGAGAGACAAGGTTGCTTGGAGCAGAGGTGTCTTTATCAGCAACTCCGGCTTCACGGACGTAGGCCTGGAAGCCTTTGGACGAGGGCACCAGGTAATTTGCATAGAAGGTCTAGATCTTTATGACGCCCTACAGCGCCGACTGGATCTTGCCGATGTGATCGCGCTCAAGGACCGACGCGCAGTGGAGACTGGCCGCCCATTCGTACGCGTGCGCGAGCTTTTCCCCTAACCAAAGCGGCAGGAGCCAAGATCCGAGACAGTCCCCACGGAAGTCGGTATTCCGGTGCTCATACCAGTCGGGCATGCGAGCCAGCCGCCGCCAATGGGCTGGGGCCGGCGGCGAGCAAAGCATCGATGAGATCGGAGACCGCCTTGGCCGCTTGCGGGTTGGCTGCGGCTAGCTGTAGAAGCCTGGAATCGGGCACCAACTGGGGCTCTAATCCGGCCGAGTTGGAGCCAGCAATTAGCCCCTGTGCATATTTGCATACCCGGAGCGCGTGGCCTTCCAGCTTCACAAATCGACCGGCAGCGATTCTGGATACTTGGGAAGCATCGATTCCCAATGCCCTGCCGACACTTGACCGGCTTACTTCCGGTAGGGCCAGAGCTTGCCTGAGCACGGAGATACCGGTAACTTTGTCCATGCTCTGAGTATGCAAATCTGCATCCTCTTATGCAAATTTTAGGCAAATCCAACATGCATGGAGTTCCGATGGAGTTGGCTCCACAGTCCGCCCAGAGTCACCCCGATCTGTGCGTTTCCTTCGAGGAATGGACCGGCGGCCGCAAGATCGTGTCCATCGGCTCAAATGCCGGCGCCCAGCGCCTGCCATTCCAGGGATGGCATCACTTCAAGGAGGCATTCGCCCCTGAGGTCATCGCCCGGGCAGTCAATGAGAGCGCCCGTGAAGTCCGCTCCTGCCTAGATCCGTTTGGGGGCTCTGGAACGACCGCCCTCGCCTGTCAGTTCCTGGGCGTTGAGCCGACGACAGTCGAGGTCAATCCATACTTGGCTGACCTGATCGAGGCCAAGCTATCCAGCTACGACGCTGATGATCTTGCACTGGATCTCAGCCGCGTGGTCGCGGCCGTAGGCAGCCGCCGGCGAGCATCACTGGCTCGGTTCAAGAACGTGCCACCGACGTTCATCGAATCGGCTTCCCAGGATCGCTGGGTGTTCAACCGAAATGTCGCCGAGCGCATTGCTTGCCACTTGGACGCAATCGAAGAACTTGCCCGCCCAACTCATCGCAGGCTATTCAAGGCAATGCTGGGCGGCATGCTGATCTCGGTGAGCAACGTGCTGATCAACGGCAAGGGGCGCCGCTACAGAAGCAATTGGCAGGAACGAGACATCCCGCCAAGGCTGGTGGACGAGCTGTTTGAAGAGCGCACCCGCCACGCAATCAAAGAAATTCATGCCCATCGCATGCGCCGTCACCGTGGATATCATGTGCTCCGCGGTACCTGCATCGAGCAGATCGCAGGCAGCAAGAAATCCGATTTGGCTGTATTTTCACCTCCGTACCCCAACTCGTTCGACTACACCGACGTGTACAACGTGGAGTTGTGGATGCTCGGCTATCTTGGCGGGAAAGACGCCAATCGCGATCTTCGCATGTCCACTCTCTGTTCCCATGTGCAGATCAAGCGCGAATTCGCTCCCGCGCCTAAGGGTTCTCGTCGCCTGAACCTGGCCCTTGGTCGCTTGGCTCGCGTAAAGGGAGAACTCTGGTCCCCGTGGATTCCGGAGATGGTTGGCGGCTACTTCCATGACATGGCTCAGGTGATGGCTGCATTGCACGGCCGCCTGAATGATCGTGGTGAAATCTGGGCCGTTGTAGGCGATAGCCGCTATGCCGGCATTCGGATTCAGGTTGCAAACATCCTCGCCGACCTCGCAGCTCCATTGGGCTTTGAGGTCGTCAAGGTTGAGCCTTTCCGATCAATGAGATCGTCTGCTCAACAGGGTGGCAAACAAGAGCTCGATGAGAGCCTGGTGATCCTTCGCAAGAAGGGCTAGTTCACCAAGGCATCCCGGGCACGGTCGGCCGTTGGGTACAACGGCCAAGCCCACAGCCCCACGTTCCAAGTAGCAGCGTTGCTGACTTCATGTGCGATCGCCGCCTCAGGATCTGGCGGCTTTCGCATGTCATAGCATGAGAGCGCCGCAAGCCGGCACTTATGAGCATGCCTGTAGCCCACAGCCTGCTTCACCCCCTTGGTCACCGCCTCAAGATTCTCTCTGGCCGCCACGGGCTTGCCAGACGATGTAAAGCTTTTGAGGACTTTCAGCTCAATGATTGCGTGGTGGGTCCAAACTGAGGGGTCTACCGGGTCCTGCTCCTCAAGATGGAAGTCGAACCTTCCCATCTCCGATGTGCCCTCTTGCCTGACGGCAATTGCACCAAAGCCTAACCGGGCGGTGAGAGCGACGTGCAGGATGTCCTGCACCGCCTTCTCGGCATGCATGATGGGAATCGTCTTTTGCTGGTTCTCCCAGAGACTACGAGCCAGGTTCGACGCTGTAGGGCTGACCAAAAGACGGGCATGAGCGCCTTTGAGCATGTCCCGGATATGTTCGAGAGAGAGGTCAGCAGATTTCAACGAAAGATCGTCGTACACGTTGGGCTTACCCATCCCTTCTGGGAAGGCCCTCATCAGGTGCTCGCTCTCACTGGCGTCGTAGTAGATCGCTGGCGAATCCCCCATCCCCAGGGTCTGCGTAACGTAATTGAATCGATCCGCCGCAGTTCCCTGAGGTAGATCCAAGCCCGTTGCAACGGCCAACCGGGACGCACCTGTCCACAAGCGACCCTCAATACTCTGCGCCCCCATGTTGAACAGGTGACGAACTTCCCCACCCTCTGCCGAGGGGGGAATGATTCCCTCTAAGACGAAGATCACAGGTCCATCAGCCATTGGCTTACCAGCCAAAGCTCGACGACGACGAATGATCTTCGCAGCCTCATGGCAGAACTGAGTAAACGCAGGCAGATCCTGGTTGTATCCAGAACCGGTATAGGCACTGACAGTCCCTAGCAAGCTATCGTCAGACCACAGGCCACCATCACTTGCCATTGCGCAGCCTCCAGCCCAAGTGATCCATGTACAGCTCCATCAGCTCTGCCGGCTTCAGCCTGCGGCCTGCAACTGACTGGAGCTTGGCCAGAACGTACTCAGTTGGTGTCGTAGCGTCTGGGCGGATCCAGCGCCCCAAATCCACGACGTTACCCGCGTCCACACGTGGATCGCCATAGGTAGCGTCCTGAGTGAGCGCCACCGCTTGCTCAACGTCTGAGAGGCGATTGGTTGCCTGAACTACATCATCGAGGAAGTCCAGAAGATTTGAGTCTTCTGGAATGCCGCGCATCGTGGACAGGACACGATCGCAGAACTCACGATTGACCACGAACCTACCCTGGATGCGCAGACCATCGTCTGTCGTGGCCAAATCAGCGACAACCAGCAGCCCCATGCCCACCAAACTATCAATGTCAGCCTGGACGCCCGGAAAGTACGGCTGCTTGTCCGTCTTGAAAACGGCAGCATCGAACGGCGGCAGCCCCCAGGCCGGCGCCAGTGCGTTGGCCAGGTACCACAGCGTATGCATTCGCTTGGCTTCTACTGGTCGAGTACCGGAGCGCTCGACTGCATCAATCAGCCCCAAGAGGATGATCTGTCGACGCCTGGGATCCACAAAGCTCCCATAGGAGGTGGTCATTGCCCGAGCCCCTGGATAAGGATGTTCTCCCACTCCTTGCGGTACTTGTCTCCCACAGCCTTCACCGCGGCCGTGGGCACGGCCACGTCCATCAAATTCAGCAACCGATCTCGCTTCTCCGCCGGCGGCACACCAAGCCTGATCAGATCAGGCAGCAGGCGCCCATCAATCAGGTTTGAGGTAATCAATAGACGATTTGTGCTCGATGGCTGCCCGAATCGGCACAGAACCTCAGCAGCCCGCTCCACGAACACAGCATCCAGCGAGGACTCCGGTGCATCGATCACCAGACTTCCCCCCTTCCCTTCACCCGCAATTTCAATGAGCGCCATGCGGAATGCGAGGTCGATGAACTCACGCTGGCTCTCTGAGACGGCAGAAGGCCCCTCTCGGCGGTGGCTTACGCCGAAGTCCGTCCCCCCCATATCGAGGTCAAAAGTGGACGTTTCGATCGTCTGCAGCTGTCCGACCTGACGTACCTGGGGAGTCCACTTCAGTGCGACATCTTCAAAAAGAAAGTCCTTGGCGTATCTATTGAAGGCCCGCTTGATCTGTTCCACGCGTTGGAACACGCTCCTGTCAAAATTCTGCGCGGTTGCCTCAAATTCCTTCGTCAGCTTCTCAAGGCGAGCTCTATCCTGGTCCACCGAGTGCCGCAGACCGATGAGCTCCTTCTTTGCTTGGAGCTGCATCTCATCGTCCGTGGGAAGAGACTTGATGAGTGATGTCAGCAGCTTGTCCCGAGCACTGACCTCATCTGAAAGCTTCAGCATGTATGAGCTGCGATTGTCATAGCTCTCAGAAACGGCTCGAAGCTCACTCTGCAGCTCTGCAGCGCGCACCCTGGCACGCTCCAAAGCATCCCGAGTCTCGGCAAGGCTTTCAAACTTAGGCGCGGCCGTCTCCGGTCCTTCTACGTGCGCCGGGCTACCGCAGAGCACGCACATTGAATGCTCCGCACGCGACTCGATCGTGGCAGAAAATCCAGGCGACTCTTCCGAGCAAACGGCACACTTTCCATCCAGCATCAGCAAAGACAGGAGGTACTTGGCTGTCTCCGATTTGGAAGGGAACTGACTGTGAATGATCTGAAGCCGTCCATCCTCCAACTGCTCCTGCAGGCGACTGGCTCGGTCCTCAGCTTCCAGCAATTGGCGCCGCAGCCCACGCCGGAACTCGTCAATGTCGTTGACCTCCGAAACGAGCTGCGCCTGCTTCTCTAGATCTCGCTCCTGCAACGGCTGCAACGATCGGACTTGGCTAAGGACATCCTGACTATCGGTCCTCTTGCGCTCCTCCTCATCAACTCGCGCCTCAAGCCGACCTAGGGCCGCATTGGTATTTCGTATCCCACTGTCCAGCTTCAGGATCTCTCGCTCTTTCGTGTACAGATCCCTGGCAGCCGTAGGGGGCAGGAAAAGCATGCGGAAGACCTGTCGTTGCGCCGATGCATCCCATACCAGCGACCTTCGGTCCTCGAAGTAGAACACCAGCTGCCGTAGGAACATCAACCAGTCGCCGAATGAAGACAGGCCGGCACAGGTGACCACGTGCTGCTGGTAGTCCCCCTCCTTGTTCCCGACCAGCTTTCCGTCAACCCAAAGGCCCATCAGCGAAAGATTCTTAATCGCGCGCTTCACGACAACTCGGCTCTCTCCTAGCCGGAACTGAAGTTCCGCGTGCGCGGTTGCTGCACGGTCGCTCACCCTGTCCGCAAACATGGCCTTCTGCCTGGCTGGCAAGGCGATCTCATCCAGAGACTGCCCACCAAGCTCGGTTGCATTGAGCGTCTGGTGTGACAGATCATGCGGCCCGCTGAGCATGCGGAACAGCATCGTGGCCATGGTGGTTTTACCCAGACCGTTGGTACCCACAACCAGCGTCAGGCCAGGCCTGAAGGTCAGCTGTAGCCCAGGACGATCCGGCTTACCTGGGTAGAGGCCGTATTCGTGGACGTGGAAGTGTTCGAGAATTGGGAAACTGATCGAACTGTGCATACCTGAGCTCTCTAATGGAGTCGGGGGAATGGCCAATCGTCTGCTCAATGCCTGAGCTAGGTCGTGAGGGGCCTAAAACGGCCTAGCAAGCAACGGCTAGGGAGCGGAGGGCTCCGGGGAGTTCACCAATGACAGATCTGCCTCTTGCGTCCCTTGAGGGTCTGCTGAGGCGGACGCAGCGCTGTCAATGTTCGACTCAGCCGCAACCGTAAGGTCCGGCACCTCGTCGTCCCAAGCTTTATCCAGCGGAGGGTCCATCTGATACCAGCGCAGATTGACGTTCAGTCGTTCCGCATGAGGCTTGAAGCCAGGCATCTGATCAGACTGATCCTTTCGCCCGTCGAAGATGCACGCAAATACGCCGGCGGTGTCCACCCTGCGATACCTGTTGGCCTGTTTGATGCCCTTCCAGATCCAACGTCGATGCGCGGCGTTGCCACGACCTTCAATGAGAACCTTCAGCTCAATCATGACGGAAGTGTAGTTGTGAAGACCACCCGGATTGGGCCACTGAACTCGGATATCGCAACGACCTCCCCTGCCGACGGTCTCCTCATCGACAATGGCCTTCAGGTAGAGATAGCGGTTATCGAGCGCCGTGAAGAGGTAGGACTGGATAGCTTCTTCAGGGTTATGGACAAGCTTGTAGGGCTTAGCCGGTCCCAACCAAATCCTCCGGGAAATCCGGCTTGCGGCAATCTTCAGCGTTTGGTCGTGGAACTCATGGATGTCTTTATCAATGCGCTCAACGGACAGCGCATCCAAGCCGCTACGCATCTGGAACTCGGGCGGATGCTCGCACCAGGACTCGAGGTCATCCCCACCATAGTGCAGCATCATCTTCCGCTGGGCGAGCGGAAGCACAACGAACGTCGCCTCGGGGGGAAGCATCATACAGGTCGCCATGGCATCGCTGATCGAGCTGAATCCACCCCTGACCCTAATCATCCGGCGAGTGTTCTCAGTCGTCAGCACCACACCTTCAAGATTCGCATCGAAGGCTGACCTGAACACAATCTCCTTGTCAGTGCCCACAGACGCGAAGTCAGCGCACTCAATGTCCGGCGAGACCGTATGAATCAGCACGAGCACCTGCGTATTTTTGATGCCGTTACTATCCAGGATCGGAGCATTAGCCTCGAGCCACTCGCGGTACCAGGCTGAGCAAGACTGCACGAAGCGCTGAGCCTCAGTGCCAGAAGGAGTGACCGTTGGGTTGCCGAGCCCGCCGATCTCTTGTTTAGTCAGCGCTACTGGGCTGGTAGGCACACTCATGCGCTGCCCCCTGCACGTCGCGACAGAACGACTTGATAGGCGGCCACCACATCACGGCGGTTAAAGAACCCTTTGCTCTGCAAATGGTCATCGATTGAGTGAAGACCACGAACGGTCGGCGTCTCGTCCTCACTCGGATCTTGAAGCTCTAGAATTTCACCATGTTTGCGCACTGCTCTCTGATAGGTGAGGTCTGCCTCCAGAGTCCGATCAAGCACTTGGGAATCTGCTTGGGCGGCGTCAGACCCGAGCGACTCAGCAGATGCCAGTGACATATCCAGCAGGAACCGATAGATGCGATCCCCGGTCATCGTCATGCGCAGGTGCTTGCACGCCTTGATACCAGCCAGTGTTGGCCGAAAGACGCCCTCAAACTGCAGATCCCGAGGCGCCGGGTGCGGTCTGAAGTCGGTAACGTCCAAGAGCCCTGCCATCACCAGATGACCCAAAGCGATGTGAGCCATGCGGTAGTACGGCCCGTGCTCAGATCGGCGTGCCCGCTGGCGCAGTGGGACGATGCTGTAAAATTTTGAAGAAGCAAAGGAGACAAAAAGCAGCGAATGCAATCTCTGCCGGTTCAACACCGGCAGGCCTGCCGCCTCATTGGCGACGACAAGTAGAAGCATCCAACGAATGAAGAAAAGGCGGTCGTGGTCGGCAACCGTCACCTGTTTGAGCTTAGGCATCGGCGTACTTCCGCATCTCTGCCAATAGCGCGGCCTTGGCGTCCTTCTCCTTCAGAACACCTGGCTCAGCGGCTAGCGTCATCAGGTTGATCAGGCGGTGAGAGTCTTTGCTTGCCAGCCTCTCTCCATCCTTCAGGCCAAGCAAGTCCGGGATCATGGACGTGCCGTTCACATTGGAAGTAGCGATCAGCTTCGTAGCTCCGCCTTCGGCGGCGAACTTGCGAATCATCAATGCGGCCCGTTCCATGAACCATGAGTCGAGGCTCGCTTCGGGCGTCTCCATGATCAGCATTGTTCCGGAATCAGCGCCGATCATGTCGAGCAGCGTCATTCGGAAGGCCAAGTCCAAAAATTCCTTCTGGGACTCCGATACGCTGGAGGGCTCTGTTCTCTCATGGGTCGCCATGTGTGTGCTTGACGTCATGGAGACTCGGAACGTTGGGACCTTGATGGGTACCGCACCCGTGACGATCTTGACCGACGCATTTCGCGAGAACTCGACTGCCACCTTTTCTAGCAGGAACTGCTCGGCATATGCGGTCAGTCTCTGACCCAGATCCTGCTCGAATGCACCCATTCGAGTGCTAAGCGCGGCGATCTGGGTCCGATAGTCCTGGTTGAGCTGGTTTCGCCTCACCCGAAGTTGCTCAATGGCCGCCTCTTCAGATGCCAACTCCCCTGGATTGCCGCCATTTGCAGCCATGACCTCGTTTGGCCATTGGATGGCGAGCTGTTCAAGCTTATGGACCAACTCGTTGCGCCTGACTGCCAAGGGACGGAGCGCTGCAAGCGCCTCGCTGTACACCTTGTCCCCTTCCTCCTGGCCAGCCTCACGGCGCAGTATTTCAGCCTCAAGCGTCGCGATCTTTTCCTCAAGATCCAACAACTCTTGTGGGGACTGCTCACCTTCGTCCGCTGCTATCTCCGGTAGCTTTCCATCACAAATGAAACAGTGATGCTGCTCAAGACGCTCATTGATGACCGCCACTTCGTTGCTTCCGGCACGGCCGCACACAAAGCAACCCAAATTCGATGTGAGCCCCTGAATCAGAAGCGCCATCTTGTCCTTATGCGGAACCGGCAGAATCTGCGAAATGAAGGCCGCGTCTCGCTTGTGGAATTCGTGTGTGATCTGATCCAGCCGGTTCTGAAGATCATCCAGTTCACGCCGCCCGGCATCCTGTTGAGCGATGGCGTCCTGGACAGACTGATTGCCAAACGCTACCGCCTTGCTAGCTTGTGCAAGCTCGTCCTGGGTCTCCTGCAGAACGCGTCGGACTTCCTCTACACCGACGCCATCCAGCCCAACCGCAGCGATGACCTTGGCGTGCATCTCCTTCCGGTCGTTCAGCTGATACACGCGATTTCGCAGATCGCTATCGACCTTCTGAATTTCCTTGTAGAGAGCATTGAGGCTGGCCATGTTTGGCGCCTCGGCAAAGAGCATCTTGAACAGCTCGACCTGAGCTGTGGCAGACCAAAGCAGCGGTAGGCGCTCTTCGGTGAAAAACTGAACATAGCGCACTACCATGTGGTAGTCGTAAGCCGAGCTCATGCCGGCCAGCACAGCCATGCGATCCAAGAACTGGGCGTTGGTGCTGTCTTCGATCGACTCCTTACCCACGGTAAGCTTGATGATGCTCAGATCGACCAAGCTGCGCTCAATTACGACCTTGGTCGCACCAATACGGTAAGTAAGAACCGCAGATGCGGCCGCAGGCAAGTTCGGCACTCGAGCGGCAAAGAACTTGAACTTCTTCGTATTGACGAGACTACGTCGGCTCGCCTTCCCGATGTCCCGCGTGGCGGCCTTGCTGGGGTTGCTTGCGCCCAGAAGCATGCGCAATGCCAAGTTTAGCAACGTGGTTTTGCCAATGCCATTGACGCCGGCAATTACGGTTACGCCAGCACTGAATATCAGATCCAGTCCGTTCTTGGCTGCGCCTGGGTAAAGCGGATAGTTTGAGACCTGGAGCCGGTCCAGGACCGGAAGGTGAATCGGTGTGCGCATGCATCCCCCTGATGCGTTAAGTAGGCCTGTCCATGACCGTGCGTTGCCGATGAACAGTGGAATCGCCCTGCCCTAGCTCACAGATTAGCGCCGAGTGACCGTGCTTGCCATCAGCCTTAAGGCCAAGGCATCAGACGTTTCCAGACGCTGGATGCCGGTGGGATGCAAGCAACTGAAATCTCTAGTATTTATGACGATGCCAATAGGCGACTACGGTGGCAACGCTGTCATTCTCCAGCCCGCCACGCAAGGTTCCCTCAAGGTTCGCTTCCAGTACTGCGCCGAAGTGTGGCCTCCCTGAATCGGGCGATGGCAGTACCAACCCTACTGTCACATTTGACTTCGCCACGGGGCGCCCCCGTGCGGTTCCTGCTATGTAAAGCGATGATCCAAGTAGGCAGAGTGAGCGAGATTCTTCCGTGGATGGAAGTTAGCTCAAGCTCGTGTGGAGCGTTGTGGTGATTGGCTAACACAAGGCAAGATGACGCACCAAAGACATCTAAGCTGATCGGATGAAGCCACGACACTTCACGCTGCGGGGGCCGAAGCTCACTGACTTCGACCCCCACATCCTATCTGCGGCGCCGCACCCGGCACTGCCTGTAGCGTATCAACCGTCGGCAAGAGGCGCCTAGGCAGTGCTAGCCGAAATGGGCCGTAGCAGGTCGGTGCTATCGATCAGGCCAGTTCGCCGCTACCAACCTTCTCCTGCCAGAGAGCTCCCGCGATCTCCAGAAGATCATTGACGTTGTCCAGCAGTACCGTCACTTCTGCCTCATTGGGATTCCAGCGGCACGAGAACATGTTGGCGTGCGCGGCGTTTACGGAGTAAAGGCGGTAGATGTTGTAGATGAAGTCCAGATCCAGCTCGCCAAGAATATTGTAAACCCTGACGCCAGGGTCTTTGACCTTGTTTCCATCGTCATCCAAGAACTCAGCCAGATGCTGACGATTCTCCTCCGTCAGCACATCCCGCCCCGCCTTGTCGTCACGACGCTGGGCGCTGTCGAGGCCCTTAGCGTTCTTGAGAATGTCGTACTTGAGTTGCTGCTCAACGCTTTCAACCGTGATCACACCGTTGACCAAGCCGTACATGTACGCAAAGTGCTCGATCGACACCCGATGCACCATCGCCGCGGGGCTACCGTAGTCTGTTTGTACAAGCGAAACCACCGCCTTACTGTTGGCGATCAACTTCGCCCAGAACTGCAGGGCCAACTGCTGATCTTGTGCCACTTTCGGTGCAAGCTCCTTGAACTTTGCTTCCGCACCGGCCAAGAGCAAATCTGCTTTATCCAACGACATCGCTAAGTCCCTCTTTTGTTGCTCCTACGGAGCGTGGTGGTAAAACATCCGGGAAACGTCGACGCTAACTGCCAACTAGTCCATTGAGGAAGTCATCAAAGCCATTAGCTTGATCAACGCGAAGCTTCTCAAGGCGCGCGATATGATCGGCGTAGACGTCAGTGAATTCTGACAACAACGTCGGCTGGCCAAGCGCCTGTAGCGAAGCTCTGATCCGATCCGGAGCCCTCGCGAACTTCCGGGCTAGGTGCTTTGGATCGCGCTCCAGATCGTACTGATATGCCGCCTCGTCACCAGCGGGGCGTGGCGCCAAATACGAGTCAAATTCTTCGGGCATCACGGAGGGATTTCCCACCTCCAGTACCGCGTGAAGCGCAGAAAGCTCAGCCTCACTCAACGACGCAGCTGAGGCGTGGTCGCCGGAGTAGGTGCGGTGCAGCCTCTCGAACACCCCGCGATTGAGGTGCTCAATGGGAATTTCATGCCCCACTCTGTAGGAGAGGTGGCGAGAGGACTTGATACGGTTGATCGCAGCAGAAAGCGCATTGCTACCTAGTGAGTACTTGAGCCGGATACTCGCCTTGGTCGCGTTGAAGGTCCCATCGCCCCAGCTATTAAGAGGTGGCAGTTCATCTGCAATCTTACGAAGCGTGTCACGACCTGAAGGGCCTGCGAAGGATCCGCAGGCAGCTTCAGCCTCGACGGTCATAAGTGTATAGCGGATGTCCTCAAGGATCTTGCACAGCTCAGCATAGCCTTGAGCGAAATGGGCCAGATCGATGTGATCCAGCTCTTCCAGATGCAGCTCATCGTCATCAGAATTACTCGCATATCTGAAGACTTGTCCTGTCGAGTCAACCGATTCAAGATCCTGGATGTACGGCTCCAGTGCACCAGCTAGGCTCTCTAGACGGCTGTCAGTGGCCTTGCATATATCGTTGAGCATGTTCCAGTAGAGCTTGATGCTGTGCTTGGTGCCGATCTCAGGCTTTGATAGGCCCTTGCGATCGTTAGGATGCCTCAGCTTGAACGCCGTCCAAGCCAATGGGATCAGGTGCTTGATGGACAACTCAACATGGTGGCGAGCGCAATAGCAGATCGGGTAGACCAGGATGTCCTCGATGCGGCCACGGGCCCACATTGGGCGGGCGTTCGAGGGCGGCACCAGTCCAAGTGACACAAGAAGAACCTCAGTGGCCTTCTCAAATCCACCTGCATACAGGGGCGCATTTTCGACTGAACCAGTGTTCTCACCCACGCATGCGTTGTAATGCGGGTCAGCACCGGCCTCAATGGCGGATTGGAAAAGAACCTTGGTTGCCGGTTCTAGGGACTCATCATCTGCCATATCCGTTCCATCCTTTCATCGGTCTTCCTAGGGAGTTGTTTGGTAGCGACTCCGCCCCAGGAGCACAGATCGGATCGATCCGCCTGATCGGGAGACGAACTGGACATCGGCACAAGCCGCCAGATATTTAGCTCGGTGAAGGTGCGAGGCATCTGTCGAGCGGTACAAGGGGACGCCGGGCTGAGCCCTAATCCGGGGCGAAACAATGCTGAAGCCAACGCTCCGCCGCTGCTCCACTGCGAGTGGTGCCAAGGAGCCCTATTGCCATCAGCGTGTGCTCACGCAGTCCGCAGGCTCGGGTTCTACCCCGATATCACGGACGGTTCCAAAAGAGCTGCAATCTTCTGATCTTGCCGGGCGACCCTGATCCGAATGCAGGATGACTTCGTGGCTGCCTTGGCGCTATCAGAGCCCAGCAGCAGCACATCAGGCAGTCCAAATGATACGCCAGCCTTCATGGCTCAGCTCACCTTGAGCGGCTTGAGCAATAGCAGCAGACTCAAGCCCAGCATGAAGAGGGCCATGACGCTGTCCAGCACGCGCCAGGCCCGCGGGTTCTTGAACACGGGAAGCAACAGTCGAGCGCCGTAGCCAAGGAGGGTGAACCAGGCTGCACTCGCACAGCAGGCGCCCAGCGCGAATGCCCAGC
This sequence comes from Stenotrophomonas sp. HMSC10F07, assembly GCF_001807895.1. NCBI lineage: Bacteria > Pseudomonadati > Pseudomonadota > Gammaproteobacteria > Lysobacterales > Lysobacteraceae > Stenotrophomonas > Stenotrophomonas sp. HMSC10F07. The sequence continues at coordinate 7,461 of NZ_KV791449.1, read as the reverse complement.
GGATCTCTGCCGGATACCGGGTAGATAGGCTGCCCAGCAGCACCATGGTGTCCAGATAGACGTGGGGATTCAGAAAGGTAAATGCGAGGACAGTTAGCAGGACTGGCCGCCAGTGCTGCTTCGCCGTGGACGCGGCAATGAGTTCGCCACCTCCACGGATGGCGCGTTGCGCAGCCATCGCACCATAAATGGCCAGGAAGGCAGCGCCGCCGAACCGAAGCAACTGCAGCAGCCATGGCCACTGGTGGACCAATGCGCCGATGCCAGCCACCCCAGCCAGAATGAGGACGATGTCTCCCAGCATGCAAACCAGCACCACCAGACCCACATGGCTCTGCTGCAGGCCCTGGCGCAGCAACCCAGATCATCATCAGTACTGGGAGCAGATTGCAGCCGAAATTCAGTGCTTCGGGGCAAACACCTTCGCTACGATGTTCCGGGGTGGCAAGGGCGTTCAGTACAAGGAAGTGCTGATGGATGTATGCGATAAGATGAAGGTGAACTACACGAAAAACTCCAGCGTAGAGAAGATCGAGAGCAATCTTTTGATGAAGATCCTTACGGACGCACTGGAGAAGATGAGCCCCGAAGAACTGAGAGAACTGGCAGAGTCCACCGGCGTCAAGAACACCAATGGTGTCACGGCTGAAACCATGGTCGGCGTGTTCCAGGCGGTGTTCCGGCTGGGTGGCTTCAGGTCATACCAACTGACCGCGATCATAGTGAACGCCATCCTTAAAGCGCTCATTGGCCGCGGGCTTTCCTTCGCTGGCAACATCGCCCTCACCAGAACGATGGCATTGCTGACTGGACCGATTGGCTGGGTGATCACTGGGATCTGGACTGCAGTCGATGTTGCAGGCGCTGCGTACCGAGTCACTATCCCTTCGGTCATTCAAGTTGCCGCACTTCGCCAGAAGCATCTGTACGAACACCTCGCAGAAGAAGTTAGCTTCAGCAATTGATCTCGAACTTGGGGAGGCTTAGTCACTGGCCTCCCCATTTGGTCGCAAGTGTGGCGAGATGTCCGCAGGATTCGCCCCCCCCTCACCGCCAACGAACTGCGTGATCCACTGTATGCTCGCATGTAGCAAGTTGAAGCACCAACGGGAATGGGTATCAATCGCGCCAGCTTGTCGATTGCTGCAGTCATGGATCATTTGAGACGAATCCGGCTATTTCGATAGTCAACCTGAACTGTCATCCATTGCATTCTGTTGCCGTGGACTGATGCCGCCTCACCTAGCCCAATTGGGGCCGGCCCAGGATCGTTCGTGAAGATGAGTTGGGCAGGTACGACGGAGGGCAACCTCACTCGCTCCTTAGCCCAACTTGCCGGCCAGGGGATGGGCCAATTTGCGCATTTGACCCCTTTTTCACTCTTTGGCTACCCAGACGTTGAGGGGGAGGCAACTCCCTGAACGGAGCAACTCAAGGCGCACCCGTCCCAGACAGGGATCAGCCCTGACAAGAGTACGGCTCCACTCCGCACCCCCTCCGCTAGTGACACCAAATGCCCTTCACACAGCGTTTTTAGCACTGCTAGCAAAGTGGTTCCTGGGAAAGCACCCCCAAGGCGTTGCCATGCCAAGCCCACCCCACCTGCCCCTTCCCGCCCCCCCCTTCCCAGCAACTCTGGCCAATCGCAGGCGTTGCGACGCAGGGGTGTTGTACTTGTAAGGCAATACGTGGTGCTACAATTTTCTTTACAGACGGGGACGATCATGACGGTCACTTGGGACAAGCCGAAAGAACTGGGATGGGCACGTGTCGACGTTTCAGCCCTAGCTGCGGATGTTGCTACGAAGCTGGGCTTCGTCTTGGGCGGCCCCATTGAGCCGATCGTCGAGAGGATGGGTGGCCAGATCGTGTACGGCGAATTGGCCGAAGGCGATTTGGAGTCGGGTTCGATCTCCATCGAGCCTGGCAAGTTCACCATCAACATCCCGTTGAACACCAGTCCTCAGCGCGACAGGTTCACCATTGCCCACGAGCTTGGTCACTTTGTCCTGCACTACCTGCTGCAGAACAACAAGCGCGAAGCGGACAACAAGATCACGCACATGCGTGCGAGGCGCTTCGGCAGTGACAGAACTGAGCACGAAGCCAATTGGTTTGCTGCGTCCTTCCTGATGCCTAGCCAAGCATTCATAGATATCTACAAAGAACTGGATCAGGACATCGCGAAGGTGGCCGAGCGCTTCGGTGTGTCCGAGAGCGCAGCTGGCGTCAGAGCGCGATCGCTTAATCTGATCCCCTGATGGCAACCGAACGACTGGCTCCTGACTCAGTCCGCGAGTCACTTAGGCCGCGCCTGCGACTTTTCATGAGTGCAGACATTGTTGGGTCAACTGCTTTCAAGCAGCGATCCAGCCGTGATTCGGACTCCTGGTTTGGCGTTGTTCGGTCGTTCTACAGCAAGTCTCAAGGGTTCTTCGAGAAGAAGTGGGACGAGGCGTACAAGGCCCACCAGGCCTCACCCAGCATGTTGCCACTGAGCGCTGATCCGCCAGAGCTCTGGAAGACCATTGGCGACGAGGTCCTCTTCACTAAGGAGATCGAGCATCCCCATGAGGCGCTGATTTGCATGAGCGCCTGGATGGGCGTTCTCACTGAACTTCGTAGCATGCTCACCAAGTCGAAGTCACTCGACTTGAAGGCGTCTGCGTGGCTTGCGGATTTTCCCATTCGCAATAGGGAGATCTTCCTGCTCGCCCACGGGCACCGCGTTGTTACAGGCGCCCCCGGCCAACTGGCAGAAGCCAGAAAAGCTGAACTGGCCAAGCAAGGGGCCCAAGCTGTCGCTCCGTTCGACCCGGAACCACAGCCAGATGATGCACATCCACAGTTGACCTCAGCAGATGATCGTACTGCCGATCCGGCCGAGACGGACTCGGATTGGGAGAACGCAGAACTGTTCAAACTTTTCCGAGAAGGCCATTCCACGGTCAGTCGTGACTTCATTGGCCAGTCAATTGACACCGGGTTTCGCGTAAGCGCGGAGGCAACTTCTCGCAAGTTGACCCTCTCAGTTGAACTTGCGCACATGCTTAGCAAGGTATGTGTCGACTTGATCGCCGAACCCAGTCATATCCCGACTCTGGACTACAGGAACTTCAACTTCTACTTTGATGGTAGACAGCCTTTCAAGGGAGTCTTGGGCGGCATTCCGTATCCTGTGATCTGGCTCGACACGGAACCACGCCGAGCCATCTATCGTGCTGAAGACGCACTGATGTGTCGGCCGAAGGCCGAGCCGGTGCTTGTACATGGTTTTACCACGGCGCTGATCCGGGAATTTCCGACGCGCTTCTGCACGATGCTGGAGTTCTCAGGGAACAAACCTACAAAGTACGACCAATTCGAACTCACGATCCATCAGACGATCAGACGGATGGAGAGCGAGTTCTTGGAACGGGACAAGTTCATGGCAGCGCTTGCAGAGTCCAACGATACGATGGATTCAGGCACACGGACCAAGAACACTAACGTGGACCTGCTGCTCGACGAGACGCTTGCTGGCTCCCCGCCACCGCCACCGCCACCGCCACTGCCGCCAGCGCCTCCCAGTACCCCAGTGTAGTGGGAGGGCCAGTAGGCTTTCGCTCACAAGCCCCTGGGGGGGCACCACGGCAGGCTGGAAGAGACGGGAGCAACTCCCCTCCATTTGTCGCGCAAGTCCAACATCTCTGGACAGGTCATCGGAGCTTCCTGGCGCTGACTGACATCGATGATAAGCCTCTGCGCTGTCGCGCTATCTCCTTGCTTCTTTGGGATGAACACGAACAAAAGCAGGAACGCCAAGCCACCCAACGCCAGCCGCTTCAGTTGCTTGAGCACGTTGTTGAACTTTGGCTCTCCATCCTTGATCCGATTCCACTCTGGCTTGAGAACCAAGTTGCCAAGCAAAGTCGCATCGGAGATGGCCTTCTTGATTTCATCGTATCTCTTCTCTTCACCAACTTCGTCGTACTCACCGAGAAGCTTTTCCACCAGCAATTCCAACTGGTCGACGAGAAGCACAGCGGCATCAGACATGCCGCGGTTCTGACTCGGCTTGTAGCTATCGAAGCTCCTACCTGCGCCGCCAATGCGCGTCTGATCAACCAAATGTTTCCAGACGCCAGCGGGCCTACTGCCCTCCAGCTCCACCTCCTTGAACTCACGCAAGCCTGAGGCCGTCTCGCCGAAGTTCAGGTGAAGGAGAATGGCGCGATGTGCCTTCCGAAGGCTGTGCCAGTGATCTGTCAGGTCCTTCTCGAGCTCAACGACCTGCTCCTCCGTTAGCAGCGGTTGCTTTGGCTTGGATGAGTCCTTGGTGGAACCTGCAGTGGGTGCCTCTGAGCCTCCAGCAGCATCAGTTCCAGCACCCTTCTCATCCTGCGCAGGAGCAGCGTCGACAGAGTCAGAACTCTGAATGCTCGCGGCCGCATCCGAGGTCGCACCCACAGCCCGCTGTGCGGCTGCATCTTCTACAGCGGCAATGTGTGAGCCACCAGGCTCGGCTGCAGTATTGGCGCCCTCGTCCGTAGTCGCCGCGGCAGAAGCTGCTTTAGCTGCTTTAGCTGCTTTAGCTGCTTCGGCCGCCGCCGCCCTCACGGTTTCGGCATGCTTGACCCGAATCCTGATACGGCCAGAGATCGTGTAGGCCTCCCCCAGCATTTCCGAGAGCGCCTCGCGAAGGCTATTGATCCAGTCCTTCCGAAAGTCAGAGATCTTGGACTCTTTGTCGGCGATCAGCTTGGTATAGGCGAGCACAGCTGCAATGAGCGCGGCTGCAAAAGCCACGATTTCACGTCCTTCCATGGATCTTCCTCAGAGGTCGTCGGCCTGGCCAGGCACAGGGGGGTAAGCTGACGATATCGGCCGGGCAGCGGGCGAACTTTACAACGTCGCCTTAAATCATTCATCAACTTCCGACTGTTTGCCTTCGGCATACCGCAACGCTGGCTTTGGGTGGCAAGCCACCTGAGGCGGATCCAGTCGGCCTTGATTGGCTCTTCCAGGCTTCAGCTTGGTTGGTATCCACAAAGTCTCAGTTGCCCGTGTTGCACAATGCCGGGCAGGAACTTTGCTGCCCCTACATCAGCGCGCAGATGACCAACGCGCCGGCACCAAGCGTCAACGCCAGGGCGATGGAGACCACAATAGTGACACCGAGCACAATGGTGACTGACAGCTGCTTGCTGAGGATGAAGTTGTTGCCGTTGAAGCAATTCTTGAAGATAGGCTGGAATCGACTTGATTTTTTGTTTGACATGACAGTTTCCTTATTTGATTGTCATGTCTATTTATTCAAGAGAAAAACTGGTGAGCCGATCGGGGCCAAGCGGTCCAGAATTCACTTAGAAGGGGGATCAGCCCCGTCATGAGACCCGCTTCCGATGGCTAAAGAGCACTAGCTACCGCAGCCAACCACCCCTATCGACGGGATCGAAGGAAGTCACGAGCAAAAGTTGCACATGTTTTGCGGTCACACTGTATGTATGCAACGCTATAGAGCTTCACACAAAGGAAGTGGGTCGTGACCGAGACGATGGTTGGGAAGAGGGAATTTCTGATTGAGTACTCCATGCTGACAGGCGCGTCGGCCCAGGACCTAGTGCAGGTCGCGATCATGTATGACCAGAGCCTTCCCGTTGCCCAGACCGCCTTGCGCTCTATGCCCAGTATCGGCTTCATGTCGAACTCAAAGAGGCTTGCTGCGTTCTTCTCAGTATGTCGTCACCTTGAGAACCTAGTCCTCAGAGGGCATTGCGATGCTACACAGGCGATCTTCAGCCTCGCTCTCCTGCGAAAGAGCTCGTCAGATTTCAGGAAGTGTATTGATCTGTTCGACTCCATGGCACCAAGGATCGGTCTCGTAGAGAGATCGTCCATGTCTCGAATTGCTCGAGGCTACTTGGCTAGTTTGGAGCGGGACCTGACCTGATGCTCAGGCGCGACGCGCTGGGGATCAATGCTTCAGATGGGTACTGGTACCTTCTGGTGAACTAATGAATTGCGCGGCCTGACCAAGCTGCCAAGACGATTGCGGCTGATGCGATCTCAGACCTCAACAACGAAGCTGGGATCGAGGTGCGGATTCTCCTAGCGACGACAACGCCTGCTCGACTACGCTTAAGGTTGGGAAGAACCGCGCCTAACGGATTGCGAACAACCGCAGGCGCGTCCGGCCACACTCGGGATGCAGATCGGAGATGACCAGTAGCCTCAGGACTGCGCATCCTCATGCCGGCCGGTCGGAAAAGACTCTAATGCCAGGCTCACCATTCTCTCCTCTAGGCGTCGCTTCGCAACCAGAAGACCTTCGTCCTCAGCCAGATAGGGAGAGTCAAACAATGGCACTTCGACCCACAGTGGCTCCTGGCCTGGATGGACATAGGCCGCGTGGTCGTCAAACAGCAGGGCCTCTCCCAGAGTTGGCGACACGTAGGTCAGATCCTTAGTTCGACCGCTCCAGGTCGTGTAAGCAAGTTGGGCGAACCAATCCGGCACTTTGCCTTCCGAGACCAATAACGCGGCAATCCGACGGAAACGCACTTCGTCCACTGTCGTAAACATGACAAGCTCATCGAACTGTCCCTGCGCGTACTCGAGGAACTCGTACAGTCCCGACCGCGGGATCTGACTGACAGCATTGGAGATCAGGGTGCCCTCCAGGTCGAGAGCCAGAATAGTTGGGCGCATGTGGTATTCCTCGATTTGGGCGTATCCACCCTACCCGTGGCCAGTCGCCCAGACTGAGACTAATTGTCTGGTCGGTCTCCCGAATGATGTTCCACCCGCCGCCCTCTGTCCACGTCGTGAGCCTACTGGTACGCCCCCTCCCAAAGCGTCCAGATACACTCAGTGAGTGCATTGCCGACTCAGCGGCTCCGCGTGAAGAGGTGACTTCGATCTCAGCGGCTTTTATGGCAAGCGCCTTACCCATCTGCTCTCAGAGCATTTCAATCTGATCCGGCCCTTCGCCTGCAGGAGCTAGGCGTCTAGCCGTCCTCCAGCTTCCAGATACTCACGGACCGCGGCCAGGTCCTCGACACTTCCACTGCACATGAGTGTCAGAGCTGGGGCACCGTTGAACAAACTTGCCTTATTGGGTCGACGGATCCAGCCATCAGCCTGTGTCCGGTTTGGAAAGATTGTGTGTAGCGCTCGATAGATGCCCAGAACGTAGCTAATCCTTTCGAGAGTGTCCTGCTGGAGTCCCTCGACAACCCCTGTCTGTGCCAATACAAGAACAACATCTTCGGGCTGGCCAAGAACTGCACACTGCTCAACTGTGCTCAGGGACCATGCGTTGGCGATCTGGCTGAATGATCGCAAGGCCGGCCCAGCAAGGGCAGGATCGATGCCTACAAGTCGCATGCTTATTCGCTCAGCCTGTGAAGTCACTGCGCACATGCTACCGCCGATTGGTTCGATCAGTTGCCCACACTGAAGGGACGACGCCCCCCCCCC
>NZ_KV791448.1:0-44776 GCF_001807895.1 Stenotrophomonas sp. HMSC10F07 | reverse complement strand
GCACAAACGACTTAATCCCCTCCGTCCCCTTTTTCGTCAATCCAGGAACCGCGCGGCCTGTTCCGGTGCGGGTAGATGGCAGGTGTCATGCCGACCGAACCAGCGGTAGCGGTTGCGTGCCAGCGCGCGATACGCCGCATCACGCCAGCGGCGCGGCACGAGCCGCAGCACGCCGGCCAGGCGCCAGGCGCCGCCCAGCCCCGCAAGTACGCGCAGGATCGCATCGGTATCGGTCCAGGCCCCCTGTGCGTCCAGCAGCAGGAACGACATCGGGTCCTGCGGATCCAGCCCGTGCGCGCGCAGCATCGCGCTGCCCTTCTGCCCCTGCATCGCTGCAAAGCGGTAGCGCCCCCTGCGGTCGAAACGCAGCAGGAACCGAACCCAGCGATTGCACAGTGCGCACACGCCATCGAACACGACCACCGCGCTGCCAGCCTCGGCGGCAGCGTCACTGCGGTTCGAGCCAACCTTCATAGCGGATCAGGGCTCCGGGCCAGGGCAGCGTCACATCGACCAGGAAAGTGTAGCGCTCGCCCTGCCAGGCTTCACGGCAGCGCACACCGCCGAACCAACGCGTCGGCAGCGGCAGCAGCCCGAACGCCCAGACCCGACGCACCGACCAGTCGATACCACCGTCGCGGGCCTGCAGCGCGAACTCGAAGCGCACCGCGCCCAGCTGCTCGCGCAGATGCCCGTCGTGCGCCCACAGCCGCGACACCATTGGCCAGCGGCCGAACCGCCGCGCCCACTGCTCACCCTGCCGGTAGCGGTTGAACGCCACCTCGGTGGGCAGCGCGTCACCGTCCTGTGGCAACCGCGCCAATGCAGCCAGCAGCGGCACCAGCCAGTGCCGCCCCCTCACGATGCAGGCCTGCCCTGCGTAGCGGCACGGCAACGGCGCGGCATGCAGCGCCTGCACCGGTCCTGCCAGGGTGGCAAAGGCCGGCCCCAGCACACGCGCGAACAGCGGCGGAGTCAGGGCGCGATCCAGGCCAGGGTCGCCATGCGCCCGGTGCGACGATCGCGCCGATGCGAATACAGGTCCGGGTCGGCCATCGTCGACACCGTGCCACCATACACCTGTGCCGGGTCCATCCCCGCAGACTGCAGGCGCTGCCGCGCCAGCGCGAACAGGTCCACCTTCCAGTGTCCGGGACGGGTCGCGACGAACGCCCGCTCAGCAGCGGGATCATGGCCGACGAAGGCGTGATAGACCTCCTCGCCGATCTCATAGTCGGACGGCCCGGCGGCCGGGCCCAACCAGGCCCGCAGCTGCGCCGGCGACGTCTGCAGGGCGGCCACCGTGGCCTCCAGCATGCCGTCGGCCAGCCCCCGCCAGCCGGCATGGGCCGCGCCCACCTCGCTGCCGTCTGCGGCGGCGAACACGACTGGCAGGCAGTCGGCGGTCAGGATCGCCAGCACCACGCCCGGCACCGAGGTTACCGCCGCGTCGGCCACCGGCTCGCTCGCGCCAGGCGCCGGCGGTGCATCGAAGCGCAGCACGGTGCTGCTGTGCACCTGGCGCAGCCAGTGCGGTGCCGACGGCAGCGCCAGCCCCTGCTGCAGCAGCTGGCGGTTGTGCTCAACGTTGGCTGGGGTATCACCATCGGCCGCGTGCCGGTTGCCCAGGTTGAACTGCGCGAACGGCGCCGGCGAGATGCCCGCACCGTGCCGGCGCGTGGTCAGCGCATGGACGCCTGCGGGCGCCGGCCAGTCGGCCTGCAGCAACGGCAGCGCGGCCGCCATCACCAGCGGTCCCGCTCGCGGGCGGCGAAGGCTTCGCTGTCTTCGCGCAGCACCTTCATCAGGTGCAGCATGTCCTCCGGCACCGGCGCGGTGTTGCGCACCGGTTCACCGGTGATCGGGTGCATGAACTCCAGGGTCTCGGCGTGCAGGGCCTGGCGCTTGAAGCCGCGCAGCGCGGCCACCAGCTCGTCGCTGGCGCCCTTGGGCAGCTTCAGCGCGCCGCCATACAGCGGGTCTCCGATGATCGGATGGCGCACGTGCGCCATGTGCACGCGGATCTGGTGGGTACGGCCGGTTTCCAGGCGGCACTCCAGCGCGGTGTGTGCCCGGAAGCGCTCGCGCAGGCGGTAGTGGGTCACCGCCTCCTTGCCGTCCTCACGCACCGCCATCTTCAGGCGGTCGCGCGGGTGGCGGTCGATCGGGGCATCGGCTGTACCACCGGCCACCAACGCGCCCATCACGATGGCCAGGTACTGACGGTGCACGTCACGTGCCGCCAGCTGCTCGACCAGCGCGGTCTGCGCTTCCAGGGTCTTGGCCACCACCATCACGCCGCTGGTGTCCTTGTCCAGGCGGTGCACGATGCCGGCGCGCGGCAGCACCGCCACCGACGGATCGCGGAACAGCAGCGCGTTGACCAGGGTGCCGCTGTGGTTGCCGGCACCCGGATGGACCACCAGGCCGACCGGCTTGTTGATCACCAGCAGGTGCTCGTCCTCGAACAGCACGTCCAGCGGGATGTCCTCCGGCTGGGCATCGGTCTGGGTTTCCAGCACCGCGTTGAGGGTCACCACCTCGCCGCCGCGCAGCGGATCGCGCGGGCGCACCTGGGCACCGTCCAGCAGGACCTCCCCGGCCTTGATCCACTCGGTCAACCGCGAGCGCGAGTATTCGGGGAACAGTTCGGCCACGACCGCGTCGAAACGGCGGCCGGCGGCGGTGTCGGGGACGATGGCCTGGCGGGCCGATTCAGAGGGTTGTTCAGACATGGCAGGGGGCATTCTTTGAAATTTTGGGGTCCCGGCGGCCGGTTTCAGTCGCTGGACAGGACACTAGGCTATCATCGACCCTTCGTATTCCAGCCGCGTCCCGCCTCGACCCCATGATCCGACGCTCCGCCATGCTCTCCGCGCCCGTCCGCCTCACCGCCCTGCTGCTGGTGCTGGTCATCGCCGCAACCGGCTGCCATCGCGGCGCCAAGAAGGGGGATCGCCCCGATGAAGGCGTGCCGGTCGAACAGCTGTACGAGAAAAGCCACAAGCTGATGCAGGGCGGCAACTGGAGCGGCGCCGAAGCCAGCTTCCGCCGTCTGGTGGCCCAGTATCCGTACGGTCCGTACACCGAGCAGGCGATGATCGAAACCGCCTACGCCCAGTACAAGGCCGGCAAGCACGATGACGCGGTGTCCAGCATCGACCGTTTCATCCGTACCTACCCGACCCACCGCAATATTGCCTATCTGTACTACCTGCGCGGCCTGGCCAACTCCAACCGCAGTACGGTTTTCCTGCGCCGCGTATGGTCGCTGGATGCCAGCCGCCGCGACCTGTCCACGCCGCACCAGGCGTACTCGGACTTCAACATCGTGGTGGATCGTTACCCGAACAGCCGCTACGCCGCCGATGCGCGCCAGCGCATGCTGGAGCTGCGTGACGTGTTCGCCCAGCACGAGCTGGACAACGCGCTGTACTACATGCGCCGCGGCGCCTGGGTGTCAGCCGTGGGCCGCGCCAACTACCTGCTGGAAACCTACCCGCAGAGCGCCTTCCAGTACGACGCCGTGGCCGTGCTGGCCGATTCCTACACCCACCTGGGCAACAAGACCCTGGCCGACGACGCCCGCCGCGTCCTGCAGCTGAACCAGCCGGACCACCCGTGGCTGGAAGGCAAGTGGCCGAAGTACCCGTGGATGATCCGCAAGCTGAACCCGTTCGCCGGCGAGAAGTCCGCCAGCACCGGCCAGCGCAACGCGCGACTGGAAAAGAAGTAAGCGAGGGCCCCGAAAGGGGCCTTTTCTTTGTCGGTAGATCCACGCCATGCGTGGATGGTTCGTGCGCCAATGGACCACGACACTAGGAATGCTACGAATACCCGGCGGATGCGACGCCGGTCGCAGCCTGCCCGGGCACGACCATCCACACTGCAGCGCCACGGCCACACCGGCCATCACGGAGCGCCCCATGGCCCGTCTGCCCTGCTGCAGTATCCGCCCTCTGTCCTGCCTCCTCGCCATCGCGCTGCTGGCGCTGACCTCGGCGCCGCCGGCCGCCGCACAGGACGCAGCGGGCGATCTGCTGTCCGCAGCCCCCTATCGCGCCACCTGGGTGCCGTCCCAGGCCGCCCAGGCCTACAAACTGCACTACCGCACCCCTGACCACCGCGGGCAGCTGGCCGAAGGCACCGGCCTGCTGTACCTGCCCGCCGGCACGCCGCCCATCGGCGGTTGGCCGGTGGTGTCGTGGGCGCATGGCACCCAGGGCATTGCAGATCGTTGTGCGCCCTCGGTCTCCGGCCCCTACCAACCCGAACGCGACGGGCACTTTCTCGATCGGTTCCTGGCACAGGGCTATGCAGTGGTCGCCGCGGATTACCAGGGCCTCGGAAGCTCAGGCGACCATGCCTATCTGCATGTGCGCACTGCCGCGCGCAACGCCATCGACATGATCAAGGCCAGCCGCCAGTACCTCGGCAACGGGACGCTGTCGCCGCGCTGGGTCTCGGTCGGCCATTCGCAGGGCGGTGCCGCCGCGCTCACGGCGGGCCACATCGCCCCCACCTATGGCGGACCGTCGCTGCAGTACCGCGGCAGCTTCACCACCGGCACGCCCACCGCAGTCGAACTGACCGCGCTGGTGATGAAGCCGGACAACCGCACCGCCAATCCGGGCGCGCTCAACGCGTATCACGCGTATCTGCTCGATGGCCTGCTGCAGGTCGCGCCGCAGATCGACCGCGTCCTCAGCGATGAAGGCCGCGCGCGGGTGGCGGTGGCACGCGAGCAGTGCCTGGGCGAACTGGCCACCACGCTGGACGGCGCCGACACCGGCAGCATGTTCACTGCGCCGCTGGCCAGCGTGCCGGGCATCTGGGCGGTGCTGTACGACTATCTCGGCGTACCGCGCCGCGGCTTCAGCCAACCGCTGATGTTGGGCCATGGCAGCCAGGACCGCGATGTGCCCTACCTGACCACCCTGCTGTACGCCGCTGGCCTGGCCCTGCGAGGCGAGCCGGTCGCGTTCCGGCGCTACCCCGTCGACCACCGGGGCACGCTGGACGCAGCGGCGGTCGATAGCGTGGGGTTCGTACGTGCGCGACTGGGGGACGATCCCTTCAACGACGCTGCGGAAACCGCCGGCCTCGAACAGTTGCTCGACGGAGTCCGGTAGATCCACGCCAAGCGTGGATGATCTTCGACCATCGTGCGGACCAAGCTCCGCACCCACCAGGGAGGGGCCAACGGGTTGCCGGCCAGCGGCCGGCACGACCCGACAAGCGCTGCCTCAGCCCTTGTAGCCGTTGCTGATCGGGTAGCGCCGCTCGCGGCCGAACGCGCGGCGCGAGACCTTCGGCCCCGGCGCGGCCTGGTGCCGCTTCCACTCGCTGATGCGCACCAGGCGCAGCACGCGGTCGACCACGGCTGCGTCGTAGCCGGCGGCCACGATCTCGCCGCGCGACTGCTCCTGGTCGATGTAGCGGTAGAGGATGCCGTCCAGCACGTCATAGGCCGGCAACGAGTCCTGGTCCAGCTGGTTCTCGCGCAGCTCGGCCGACGGCGGGCGGCTGATCACCGCCGGCGGGATCACCGGTGCGCCGCCCACGGTATTGCGCCACTTGGACAGGCCGAACACTTCGGTCTTGTACAGGTCCTTCAGTGGCGCATAGCCACCGCACATGTCGCCGTAGATGGTGGCGTAGCCGACCGCGTACTCGCTCTTGTTGCCGGTGGTCAGCAGCAGGCCACCGAACTTGTTGGCCAGCGCCATCAGGATCACGCCGCGGCTGCGCGACTGCAGGTTCTCTTCGGTCACGTCCGGCGCGGTGCCTTCGAACATCGGCGCCAGCGATTCCATCAGGCCCTTGAACGCCGGCTCGATCGACACAGCCTCAAGCTTCACCCCCAGCGCCCGGCACTGCTCGGCGGCCAGGTCGTTGGACAGGCCGGCGGTGTAGCGCGAGGGCAGGCGCACGGCGGTCACGTTCTCCGCGCCCATCGCATCCACGGCCAATGCCAGCACCAGGGCCGAGTCGATGCCACCGGACAGGCCCAGCCACACCTTCCTGAAGCCGTTCTTGCGGCAATAGTCCTGGATGCCACGGGTCACCGCGCGCCAGGCCAGCGCGTCCATGCTCTCGTCGCCGTCGTCCATCCACACATGCGGCATGAAGCGGCGGGTCTCACCGTCATACTCCACCACCAGCCACTGGTCGACGAAGGCAGCAGCGGCCGGGTGCACCGTGCCATCACCATCCGCCACCACCGAAGCACCGTCGAACACCAGCGCATCCTGGCCGCCCACCACGTTGAGGTAAGCGATGGCCGCCCCGCTCTCGCGGGTACGCGCGGCCAGCACGGCGTCGCGCTGCGCGTGCTTGCCACGCTCGTAGGGCGAAGCATTCGGCACCACCACCAGCTGCGCACCCGCGCGCGTGGTGTCGGCCAGCGGCTCGGCGAACCACAGGTCCTCGCAGATCAGCAGGCCGACCGGAATGCCATTGACCTCGAACACGCAGCTGCCACCATCCGGATCGACGTCGAAGTAGCGGCGCTCGTCGAAGACCGCGTAGTTGGGCAGTTCGCGCTTGCGGTAGGTCTGCTCGACCAGGCCGTCACGCAGTACGCTGGCAGCGTTGTAGACCACCGCGCCAGCCGCCTGCGGCCAGCCGACCACGGCGGTGATGCCACGGCAGGCGGTGGCGATACGGGTCATCGCCTGCTCGCACTCGTACAGGAAACCCGGGCGCAGCAGCAGGTCCTCCGGCGGGTACCCGCTCACCGCCAGCTCGGGGAACATCACCAGCTCGGCGCCGTACTCATCGCGCGCCTGGCCGATCATCTCGATGATGCGCTCGGTGTTGCCGGCGACGTCGCCGACCGGGAAGTCGAACTGCGCCATCGCGATGCGGATCGAAGCCATGGGAATCCAGCCTGTGGTTGCAATGCTTCCATTGTAACGCCGCGCCATGCGCTCGCCGGGCGCACGCACTGCATGGACAGCCCTGGCTCAGTAGATCCACGCCATGCGTGGATGGGGTTGCCAGGATGGCCAGGGCACCAGACGCAGAAAGGCCGCCCGGAGGCGGCCCTTCTGTTTCAGCAGCCGGCCAACGGCCGGCTCTACAGCATCGTCTGCGCGAGGCAGTCGATCTTATTTCACCAGCTTGGCGATGGCGGCGCCCAGGTCGCCCGGCGAGCGGACGGTGACCACGCCAGCGGCTTCCATCGCGGCGAACTTGCCTTCCGCGGTGCCCTTGCCGCCCGAGGCGATCGCGCCCGCGTGGCCCATGCGCTTGCCGGCCGGAGCCGACGCACCGGCGATGAAACCGACGACCGGCTTCTTCACGTGGTTCTTGATGTACTCGGCGCCGGCTTCTTCAGCGTCACCGCCGATCTCGCCGACCATGATGATGCCTTCGGTCTGCGGGTCTTCGTTGAACAGCTTCAGGCAGTCGACGAAGTTCAGGCCGTTGATCGGGTCACCGCCGATGCCGATGCAGGTGGACTGGCCCAGGCCGACTTCGGTGGTCTGCTTGACCGCTTCATAGGTCAGGGTGCCCGAACGCGACACGATGCCGATCTTGCCCGGCTTGTGGATGTGGCCCGGCATGATGCCGATCTTGCACTCGCCCGGCGTGATGACGCCCGGGCAGTTCGGCCCGATCAGCACGGTGTCCGGGTAGGAACGGGTCAGCACGTTCTTCACGCGCAGCATGTCCAGCACCGGGATGCCTTCGGTGATGCAGACGATGACCTTGATGCCGGCAGCCGCAGCTTCCAGGATCGCGTCGGCCGCGAACGGCGGCGGCACGTAGATGACCGAAGCGTTGGCGCCGGTGCTCTGCACGGCGTCGGCAACGGTGTTGAAGACCGGCAGGTCGATGTGGGTGGTGCCACCCTTGCCCGGGGTCACGCCGCCAACAACCTGGGTGCCGTACTCGATCATCTGAGTGGCGTGGAAGGTGCCCTGCTGGCCGGTGAAGCCCTGCACGATCACCTTGGTGTTCTTGTTAATCAAAACAGACATGGGAATTTCCTTCGGTGTCGTGGATCAGGCGGCGTTCTTGACCGCTTCAACGACCTTCTTGGCGCCGTCGTTGATGTTGTCAGCCGGGATGATGGCCATGCCGCTGTCACGCAGCAGCTGCTTGCCCTCTTCCACGTTGGTGCCTTCCAGGCGCACCACGACCGGAACCTTGACGCCCACTTCCTTCACGGCGGCGATGATGCCTTCGGCAATCATGTCGCAGCGGACGATGCCGCCGAAGATGTTGACGAAGATGCCTTCAACCTTGTCCGAGGACAGGATCAGCTTGAACGCTTCGATGACGCGCTGCTTGTTCGCACCGCCGCCCACGTCCAGGAAGTTCGCCGGCTCGCCGCCGTTGAGCTTGATGACGTCCATGGTGGCCATGGCCAGGCCGGCACCGTTCACCATGCAGCCGATGTTGCCGTCCATGGTGACGTAGTTGATGTCCAGCTCCGAAGCGGTCACTTCGGTTTCATCTTCCTGGGACTTGTCGCGCATCGCGACCAGTTCCTTGTGGCGGAAGTTGGCGTTGTCGTCGCTGTTGAACTTGCCGTCCAGCGCGTACAGGTTGCCATCGTCCAGGATCGCCAGCGGGTTGATCTCAACCAGCGCCAGGTCCTTCTCGTTGAAGATGCGGTACAGGTTCACCATGATGTTGGCGAACTGGCCGGCCTGCTTGGCGGTCAGGCCCATCTTGAAGCCGATGTCACGGCCGTGGTAACCCTGCACGCCCTCGACGAAGTCCACGTTCAGGGTGTGGATCTTGTCCGGGGTCTCGGCAGCGACCTGCTCGATTTCCATGCCGCCTTCGGAAGAGGCGATGTAGCTGATGGTGCGGGTGCCGCGATCCACCAGGACCGACAGGTACAGCTCCTTGACGATCTCACCGGCGGTGGTCACCAGCACCAGGTTGATCGGCAGCTCGACGCCGGCGGTCTGGTAGGTGGCCATCTTGGTGCCGAGCATCTTGGCCGCTGCGGCCTTCACGTCGTCGACGGTCTTGCAGAACTTGACGCCGCCAGCCTTGCCGCGGCCGCCAGCGTGGATCTGCGCCTTGACCATCCAGGGGCCCTGGCCCAGCGACTGGGCGACTTCAACCGCCTCGTCCGGGGTCGCTGCGACCTTGCCGGCCGGGACCGGGATGCCGTATTCGGCAAGCAGTTGTTTTGCCTGGTATTCGTGGAAATTCATGCGTCACCGTGGGAATAGGAACGACCGCACGCAATTCCTCAGGGCCCCCTGGAAGAGGCACCGGCACGGACCGCGGCGGGCCCTCTATTGTGGCCGAGCCGGCGCCGGGGCGCAAAGAAGTCTGTACAAAACGCCAGACCCGGCCAGATTTCCGCCGTCATTCAGGCAGTTGCGCCCGGGGGCCGGCTGGCCAGCGGTATCCACCCCAGGCCAAATGCGCGATCCGGGCCGCAGCGGCGGGCCCCTGCCGGGGGCCCTATACTGGTCAGCCAGGGTGTGTAGCGTCGGGGGTGCTCGACGGTTTTCCACCGCAGGCCACATCGAAGCGACGTACCGCCCGGCCTCAGGGGACGCCGGGCAGGCCCGCCGCAGATTCCAGACCCAGGCAGCCAGAAGGGGAGTTCCGGCGTGTCACCCAGTGCTTCATTGATCGACCGCATCGAATCGATTCCGCGGCGTGAGCTGTATTTCTTCGCGCTGTACCGGGTGCTGATCGCTTCGGTCATCGCCGCCCTGCTCTACAGCCCGCTGTCGGCCATGGTCGGCGAAGCCCACCACCCGCGGCTGGCCGACACCGTCGCCGCCATCTACCTGGGGCTGTCGCTGTTGGCGCTGGTGATCGGCCGCAACGAACGCTGGCTGCGCCCGATCGTGGTCAGCGGCGTGCTGGTGGACATCGTCGCCGCCACCCTGTTGTCGCATGCCCTGCCCGGTGCCAGCGCCGGCATCTCGATGTCGCTGCTGTTCAACATCGCCGCTGCCGCCACCCTGCTGCCGCTCAGCCTGGGGCTGGGCCTGGCACTGGCCGCCAGCCTCGCCACCGGCGTGGAATACACCTGGAAGCTGCTGGAAGGCGGCGACCCCACCCGTACCCTGGCCGAACTGGCCATGTTCGCCACCAGCTACCTGGCGCTGGCCTTCATCAGTTACCAGGTCGGCAGCCGCGCGCGCCGCAACCAGCAGCTGGCCAACCAGCGCGGCGACGAAGTGGCCAACCTGTTCCAGATCAACGAGCTGATCATCCGCCGCATGCGCACCGGCGTGCTGGTTGTCGACGCCGACAACCGTGTCACCCTGGCCAACGAGGCCGCCTCGATGCTGCTCGGTGACAGCGACGGCAGCGGCGAAAGCGGCCGCCTGGACCTGGCCAGCGCCGCCCCGGAACTGGCCCGTCGCCTGCAGCGCTGGCGCAACGGCTGGGCGCAGGACGAACTGCCGCTGCAGCTCAACCCCGACCAGCCCGAAGTGCAGCCCCGCTTTGCGCGCCTGCTGGCCGGCAGCGAGCTGGCCCTGGTATTCCTGGACGACTCCAGCGTGGTCTCGCGCCGTGCCGAGTCGCTCACCCTGTCAGCAATGGGACGCTTCTCGGCCAGCCTCGCCCACGAGATCCGCAACCCGCTGGCCGCGATCAACTACGCGGTGCAGCTGCTGGAGGAAGGCACCGGCTTCAACGAAAGCGACCGCCGCCTGCTGCAGATCATCCGCCAGCAGTGCCAGCGCACCAACGGCATCGTCGAAAGCGTGCTGGGCCTGGCCCGGCGCGAGCGCGCCACGCCCGAAAACGTCGACCTGGCCGCCTTCGTGCGCCGCTTCGTGCTGGAGTACAAGCAGGGTCAGACGCTGGAGACCGACAGCATCGAGCCGATCATCAACGACACCTCGGTACTGGCCCAGGTCGACAGCAAGCACCTCTACCAGGTGCTGACCGTGCTGGTGCACAACGCGCTCAAGTATGGCCGCATCGGCCAGCAGCCGGCGCGGGTGCGCCTGCGCGTGGCGCAGCACGAGCGCAGTGCGGTCATCGACGTGATGGATCGTGGCCCCGGTATTCCCGAGAGCGTGGCCGCGCAGTTGTTCCGGCCGTTCTTCACCACGTCCGAGCATGGCACCGGGCTGGGCCTGTATATCGCCCGCGAGCTGTGCCGAGCCAACCAGGCGCGGCTGGACTACATCCCGGTTCCCGCTGGAGGCTCCTGCTTCCGCCTGGTGCTGCCCGGCCCGCATACGCTGTTGCCCACCTGATCTCGATTCTGTGCGTCAAACATTTGTCGCTTCCAGCCCCCTCGTTTATCTTTCACGCCCATGAACGAAACCCGCAGCGCCCTCGTCGTCGACGACGAACGCGACATCCGCGAACTGCTGGTACTGACGCTCGGCCGCATGGGGCTGCGCATCAGTACCGCAGCCAACCTTGCCGAAGCGCGCGAACTGCTGGCCAGCAATCCGTACGACCTGTGCATCACCGACATGCGCCTGCCGGACGGCAACGGTATCGAGCTGGTCAGCGAGATCGCCCAGCACTACCCGCGCACGCCGGTGGCGATGATCACTGCCTTTGGCAGCATGGACCTGGCGGTGGAAGCGCTGAAGGCCGGCGCCTTCGATTTCGTCAGCAAGCCGGTGGACATCGCCGTGTTGCGTGGCCTGGTCAAGCACGCGCTGGAACTCAACAACACCGAGCGCCCCGTGCCCGGCCCTGCCGCCGAACAGGGCGCACGCCTGCTTGGCGACTCGCCGGCCATGGACCTGCTGCGTACCACCATCGGCAAGGTCGCGCGCAGCCAGGCGCCGGTCTACATCCTCGGTGAATCCGGCGTGGGCAAGGAGCTGGTCGCACGCACCATCCATGCCCAGGGTGCCCGCGCGGCCGGCCCGTTCGTGCCGGTCAACTGCGGCGCCATTCCCGGCGAGCTGATGGAGAGCGAATTCTTCGGCCACCGCAAGGGCAGCTTCAGCGGCGCCCACGCCGACAAGCCCGGGCTGTTCCAGGCCGCGCATGGCGGCACCCTGTTCCTGGACGAAGTGGCCGAGCTGCCACTGCAGATGCAGGTGAAGCTGCTGCGCGCGATCCAGGAAAAGTCGGTGCGTGCGGTCGGCGCCGCCAACGAGGAGCCGGTGGACGTGCGCATCCTCTCGGCCACCCACAAGGACCTGGCCGAGCTGGTCGAGGACGGCCGTTTCCGCCACGACCTCTACTACCGCATCAACGTAATTGAGCTGAGGGTGCCGCCGCTGCGCGAGCGTCGCCAGGACCTGCCGGAACTGGCCGCGTCGGTGCTGGCACGGCTGGCCCGCAGCCATGGCCGCCCGACGCCGTTGCTGGCGCCATCGGCACTGGAAGCACTGGCCCAGTACGCCTTCCCCGGCAACGTGCGTGAACTGGAGAACATCCTGGAGCGTGCACTGGCACTGGCCGAAGAAGACCGCATCGGCGCCGACGACCTGCGCCTGCCGCAACATGCCCCGCGCACGCCCGGCAGCGCAGCACATGCCGAAGCCGTGGCTGACCTGCAGCCCGGCAACGCCGCCCTGCCCTCGTACATCGAACAGCTCGAGCGCAGCGCCATCCAGCGCGCGCTGGAAGAAAACCGCTGGAACAAGACCCGCACCGCCGCGCAGCTGGGCATCACCTTCCGCGCGCTGCGCTACAAGCTGAAGAAGTTGGGCATGGAGTAAGGACAGGGCCCGACGCGGGCCCACCAACCTGGTAGTGCCGGCCGCTGGCCGGCAAACTCATGCATCGCGACATCCACGCATGGCGTGGATCTACTGTAGAGCCGAGCCCATGCTCGGCTGCTCTCCGGGCTACCTCAATCCTTGGTAACGCGGTTGATCTCGGCCAGGCTGGTGATGCCCGCAGCGGCCTTTTTCAACGCCGACTGGCGCAGATCGTTCACCCCGATCTGCTGCGCGGCCTCGGCAATCTGCAACGCATTGCCACCGGCCAGCACGATCGTGGCGATCTCGTCGGTCATCGGCATCACCTGGTAGATACCCGTACGGCCCTTGTAGCCCTCGGTGCACTCGTCACAGCCGACCGCTTCGTACAGTTCGATACCCGCGTCCAGCTGCGCCTGGGTGAAGCCTTCGGCCAGCAGCGCATGCTCGGGCAGGTTGGCCGGGCGCTTGCAGTTGTTGCACAGCCGGCGCGCCAGGCGCTGGGCGATCACCAGCGTCACCGAGCTGGTGATGTTGTACGGCGCGATGCCCATGTTCATCAGGCGCGCGATGGTCTGCGGCGCATCGTTGGTGTGCAGCGTGGACAGCACCATGTGGCCGGTCTGCGCCGCCTTGATCGCGATCTCGGCCGTTTCCAGGTCGCGGATTTCGCCGACCATGATGATGTCCGGATCCTGTCGCAGGAACGAGCGCAGTGCCGCGGCAAAGGTCATGCCGCGCTTGTTGTTCTGCTGCACCTGGTTGACACCGGGCAGGCGGATTTCCACCGGGTCTTCGGCGGTGGAGATGTTGCGCGTCTCGTCGTTGAGGATGCCCAGCGCGGTGTACAGCGACACGGTCTTACCCGAACCGGTCGGGCCGGTCACCAGCACCATGCCGTACGGCTTGTGGATGGCTTCCAGGAACAGTTTCTGCTGGTCCGGCTCGTAACCCAGCTTGTCGATGCCCAGCTTGGCCGCACTGCCGTCCAGGATACGCAGCACCACCTTCTCGCCGAACAGGGTCGGCAGGGTGCTCACGCGGAAGTCGATCTGCTTGGTCTTGGACAGGTTGAGCTTGATGCGGCCGTCCTGCGGCACGCGCTTCTCGGCGATGTCCAGCTGCGCCATCACCTTCAGGCGTGCGGCGATACGCTGGTTCAGCTTCACCGGCGCGCGCGCGACCATCTTCAGCAGGCCATCGATGCGCAGGCGCACGCGGTAGTCGTCTTCATAGGGCTCGAAGTGGATGTCCGAGGCGCCCTTGCGGATCGCGTCCACCAGCACCTTGTTGACGAACTTCACCACCGGGGTGTCATCACCCTTGGCATCGATGCCGGAGTCGCCGCCCCCGGAAATGTCCTCGTCACCGCCGGACACATCCAGGTTGCCAATGCCATCGTCGTCACCGCCCAGCGCGTCGCCCAGCGTGTCATGGCTGGCATGCCACTGCTCGAGCGTGCGGCGGATCTGGTCCTCATCCACCAGGATCGGCTCCACCACCAGATTGGTGTGGAACTTGATCTCGTCCAGCGAATGGGTCGGGTTGCTGGTGCCCACGAACAGCTTGCCGCCGCGCTTGAACAGTGGCAGCACGTTGTGCTTGCGCAGCAGCTCCTCGCTGACCAGGCTCATCGCGTTCTGGCTGGCGTCGAACGTGGACACGTCGAACAGCGGCATGCCGAACTCGACCGCATTGGCGGCCGCCAACTGTGCGGCACCGACCACCTTGTTCTGCGCGAACCAGGTCGGCAGCGGCTGGCGGGCCGCAGCGGCCTTGGCCATCGCGTCGCGGGCGGAAGCCTCGTCCAGCGCACCATCCTGGACCAGGCGACGGGCCAGGCCGGTGATGCCGACGAGATTGGCGGTGGTTACGGCGTTCATATGAATCCTTGGCTCATCATGGGTCAGGCAGTGCGGCGCGCCTTCCAGGGGCACCGCACAGGGCAGCAGAACCTGCCGCGACCCGCTGGCCGACGACGACGCCAATCCTTCAGCATGACTGCCTCGCCCGGCACTCCCAGCCCGGCAGGCACGATCCTGACTCCCCCCGGGATGATAGCCCCGTCAACGGTCCGCCAACATCCCTTCTGGTCACATGTTCCACATCGCCTTCATCTGCAGCGGCTCCTCAGACTACTTCAGGTTGGAGGAGATCTGACCCATGCCTTTCCCTCCGCTCCTTCCCCGCCCCATTCAGGCACCGCAGCGGAGTACCATTGCACCGGGGAAAATGGGGACACACTTTGAATCAGCTCAGCATCATCCTGCCGGCCAAGAATGAAGCCGAAGGCCTTCTTCGCACGCTGCCGGAACTTCGTTTGCAGTACCCACTTGCAGAGATCATCGTAGTCGATGACGGCTCCACCGACGCCACCGCAACAATTGCGCGGGAACAAGGTGTTCGGGTGCTTTCCAGCCCCTATTCGATGGGCAACGGTGCCTCGATCAAACGTGGCGCGCGTGCAGCCAGCGGAGACATTCTGGTATTCATGGACGCCGACGGGCAGCATGATCCAGCCCACATCCGGGCATTGCTGGATAAGCTGTCCGAAGGCTACGACATGGTCGTCGGCGCTCGCGACAGCAGCGGCCAAGCCAACGTTCACCGCGGCCTTGCCAATCGATTCTACAACTGGCTGGCCAGCCATATGACCGGCTTCAAAGTAATGGACCTGACTTCGGGCTTCCGTGCAGTACGCGCGCGACGCTTCCGCGAGTTCCTGCATTTGCTGCCTAACGGATTTAGCTACCCAACGACCAGCACCATGGCATTCTTCCGAAGCGCCTACCCTGTTGCCTATGTCCCCATTCCTGTCGCGAAGCGTGTGGGGAACGGTAGCCACATTCGTCCGATCAAGGATGGAATCCGCTTCCTGCTGATCATCTTCAAGATTGCCACCTTGTACTCTCCCCTGAAGCTGTTCGCACCCGTGGCGCTGGCCTTCTTCCTTCTGGGCTTGGGTTACTACGGGTATACATTCGCGACCATGCATCGCTTCACCAATATGAGCACACTGCTGTTCAGCGCATCGGTGATCATCTTCCTTATCGGTTTGGTATCGGAGCAGATCACCGGCCTTACCTACCTTGCATCGCGGAAGGACTCAACCGAGTGACTGAGGGAGGCATGCAGACCGCCTCTCTTCCGGGGCTGCTGGTCGTGGCGTCCACCTATCCGCGGTGGGAAGGAGACACCGAGCCTGGGTTCGTGCACGCCCTCAGCCGGCATCTGACCGGTGATTTCCGGGTCACTGTGCTATGTCCTCACGCTCCTGGCGCCGCCACCCAAGAGAAACTGGACGGTGTACAGGTCATTCGCTATCGCTACGCGCCGGAAGGCATGGAGCAACTTGTCAATGGTGGTGGCATCACCTCCAACTTGCGCCGCCGCCCTTGGATGCTTGCACTGTTGCCCACGTTCCTGCTGTGTCAGTGGTGGGCATTGCAACGCGAGCTGCGGCGAAATCGTCACGAAGTGCTGCATGCACACTGGATCATTCCGCAGGGACTCACAAGCGCGCTGCTGCCAAGACGCCTCCGCCCCCCGATGCTGATTACATCTCATGGCGGAGATCTCTTCTCTCTGAAGGGACGGCTTCTCTCGGCCGTGAAACGATTCTCCCTAGCTCGCGCACAAGCGGCCAGCGTCGTCAGTCAGGCGATGGTGGCACCCTTTCGCGCATTAGCGGCGAACCTTCCCTTGGCGGTTTCGCCAATGGGCGTGGACCTTCAACACCGCTTTGTCCCCTCCCCAGTGAAGCGGGCACGTAACGAACTGCTGTTCGTCGGACGACTGGTCGAGAAGAAGGGATTGACGTACCTGATTGATGCTTTGCCACTCGTTCTGGCTCGTCATTCCCAGGTTTTCCTCACCATCATCGGACACGGGCCGGAACTACCAGAACGGGAAGCTCAGGTGGCAGCATTAGGTCTGCAAAAGCACGTCCGTTTCGTCGGTCCGGTGACACAGAACGCGCTTCCCGCCTACTACCAACGTGCGACTACGCTCGTCGCTCCCTTCGTCGAGGCCCGCAACGGAGATCAGGAAGGGCTTGGATTGGTTACTGTGGAAGCTCTCGGTTGCGGCTGCCCGGTCGTGACCACGGACGTGCCGGCAGTACGTGATGCATTTCCAGCAGGCCCACCTCGCTATCTGGCCACGCAACGATCCTCAGCTTCGCTTGCAAGCGTACTCATCGAACTGCTGAGTGCACCGGAACAGGCGCAAGCGTGGGCGCACGCACAACGACCTGAGCTGGTAGCTCGCTTCGACCATTCGCAAGTCGCCGCAGACTATGCGAAGCAACTACGCGCCATCATGGAGCCCCAGAATGTCCGCTAGGCTACCGCGCCTTGGCAACCTTGCTAGGACCTCGATCCTGGTGATGTTCTGGCAGGGCATGCGGATGGCGTGCTTGGCTGCATGGATCATCCTCGGCGCTCGCGTTTTGGGGGCAACCAACTACGGCCTGTTCTCCGGCACGGTTGGCACTGCCTCCGCTCTCGCCGGTTTGGTTGGGCTCGGCGGCGGCATGCTGATGTATCAGTACAGCATTGCCGACCACACGCAGTTTCCCCGCTACTGGAAGCAGAGCCTTCTACTCTGCGCCGTGAGCGCAGCCCCGCTTTCCCTGACATTCTCGCTATTGGCCGCAGGCCTAATGCCGTGGCCCGCACTCAGCCTTGTCGCGATTTCGGAAATCATTGCATTCCCTATCGTCACCAATGCCGCATTTGCCTTCTCAGCCAATGATCGCCTGGGCTGGGCGGCTGGCCTTCCCGCATTGAACGCAGCCATGAGGCTTGCGGCGATCTGCATCTTCGGTCTTCTACCGGTCGACCACGATCTGACGGTCTATCTGATGCTGCATTTGACCTCTTCGGCATGCAGCGCGGCGCTGGCCCTAGTACTGGTACGGAGAATATTGCGCCCCGGCCCAGCGAAAATGCAGATCGGAAGCAGTGATCTGGCGCATGGCACGGGACACGCCGCCGCATGGAGTTCCGCCGTCGCCGTTACCACCGTGGACAAATCGTTCGTCCTGCACGCAGGTGGAAGCGAGATAGCCGGTTTGTACGCTGCGTGCTATCGCATCGCGGCGGTGATTGCCATGCCACTGGATGCAATGGTCATGTCCGCGATGCCGCGCCTGTTCCGGGCGCAACGAGTATCCCCCCAGTATCGGCACCTGATAGTTGCGATGATCCTGGCCGCGACAGGGTATGGAATGTTGGGGAGCCTCGTGCTGTGGTGTGCCGCCGGCGTCTTGCCTTCGCTGCTCGGCATGGAGTTCGCTGCCGCAATTCCGGGCCTACGATGGATGGGCCTGTTCATTATTGGTTACAGCCTGCGCCAGATCGCCTGTCATATCCTGATTGGACGCGGCATGAAAATGTACCGGTTCGTCATCGAGACTCTCGGGCTGATAATAATGGCTTTGATCGCTGCAGCCTGGATTCCTGCACACGGCCTGTTGGGAGCGGTCTGGATGATCATCCTCGCCGAAACACTGATGGCGGCGGCCGCATGGTTGACGGTAATTTTCAGTTCTGGCCCTGAAGTCGCTCACTTGCCGAGTTGAATATCTCCAGATACGCCGCACAGGCTACGTCGATGGAGAACGCTTTGCTCCGTTCGCGGAGAGTTTCAACCGCCACCCGCCGCTTTCCATCCAGCACATTCCGCATGGCATGAGCCAATGCACGGGCGTCCCCCACTGGCACCAATTGACCAAACTGGCCGCCTCCCAGGACTTCCGAAGGGCCGTGCGGGCAATCGGTAGCAATCACCTGCACTCCGCAGCTCATGGCCTCGACCAGGACATTGCCAAACCCTTCGTAGTCTGATGGCAGCACCAGCGCTGTGCTTCGGGCCATCCAGGGAAGCGCATCCTCCACCTGCCCCGGCAGCGCGCAGTCACCCTGAATGCTGCTCCCCTCAATCCACTGGGCCACGCGCGCACCTTCTGGCCCTTGCCCCAATATGAGCAAACGAGCCAGATGCGTGGCTCGCACTAGCTGGAATGCCTCCCAAAGAAGATCGAGGCGTTTCTCCGATGAAAGGCGCCCTGCATAGATAAAAACTGGCACATCATCATCCGGGAAGGGCCACGCCTGCGATATGAGATTTTCCTGCATCTCATCCATACGAACCAACGGATTGTGGATCACTCGTATGCTGGAATAAGGAAGGTTCAGCTCAGACGCCATATCTGCTGCCAACGCGGCAGAAACAGCAACCAGCCCTTGGGATCGCGTCAGCGTGACCCGCATCGCCCAGCGAATCAACTCCAGTTTGGCTCTGACGAACCCACGAGCCCGCCGTCTTGGCCCTGACAGTGAAAGATGCTGAGCCACAACGACTGCCGTCGAGGGATAAAGAATGCGGCGCCAGAAGGTGATCCATACCGCAATGTCGTTGGAGGTGGTGACCACGACGTGTGGTCGCTCTCGCCGGATGCGCCAAGGCAATCCAAGGAGCATCTGCCAGGCCCCGCGCGGAGCGATGAAGGTTACTTCACCGTTGTCACCCGGCCCATTCAGATCACGCCCAGCAATGATGCTCACCGAGCACGTTCTCTCCTTGAAGCCACGGGCGAGGTTCAACTGCACACGCTCCAGTCCCCCGGCTTCCCAGCGACTGGCCAGTAGCCAGATCATGCAACCTCCAAGGCTCGAACCGGCCCTGCGAAGCAGATCACATCCTGATAGTCCCGCAGATCCTGAACATCGATTCGAACCAGCCGCCGCCTCGTCTCCAGGCGATAGAAGCGGTAGCCCAATGGTGATAACAGCTCCAGAATCTGCCGACTATGGTACCCAGCCGCCAGGCTGGAGCGCTCCTGTACTTCCACTGCAATTACCGGCAGGAAGCGTCGTAGCGTTTCGATGCCACCTTCCAGGCAGGGCAACTCACCGCCTTCAATGTCGACTTTCAAAAAATCCAACCGCGACAGGCCAATACGCCGTGCGAGTTCGTCCAACGTTGTGATGTCGACCACTCCAATGCGATTGTCGACGCCCTCGGTTCCATGCAGGCTTCCCAGTCCCTGATGAACTTCATTCACATCATGCTGCCCGCAGGACGCATAGATCGCCTGCCGGCCAATTTTTCCCGCCAAGCCCTGCTGATGGACATGCACTACCCCCTGTAGCCCATTGCGCCTTATATTCAATCGCAATTCGTCAGCAATCCCGGCTATCGGCTCCAGTGCGACGACATGGCCCCCACTGCCCACTCGATTCGCGCAGACCAGACTAATCTCCCCGATATTGGCTCCCACATCGACCACGGTCATGCCCTGCTCGAGTAGATGGTCGAGGAGGGAGACGAGGCGAAGGTTGTAGTAGCCCATCCAAAACATGCGACGCTGCATATGTTCGGCCAGATCGAGGGTCATCATGAACCGGCCATCGAAGTCGCATATGGTCTGCCGCCCCTGGGCGTGACGGAACAGGCGGCGCAGCATGCTCTGCACCCAGCCCGGCCGCTCCCCAAGGCGCAGATGATTACCCACCTGTCTTAGCGCTGTTGCAACTCCCATGCCCCACCCCGTAGGTGACTTTCCACCTTCAACTAGCCCATGATGATGCACTACCCATCTGATTTTCCATACAGGTCCGTCCATGCATGTCCTCATGCTCTGCAAACGGCAGTACACCGGACGCGACCTTATCGACGACCGCTACGGTCGACTCTGGGAGATCCCGGAAGCACTTGCACGCCGTGGGCATGCCATCAGCGGAATCGCACTGAGCTATCGGCATCGAGATTCCGGGAATTTCCTGTCTGCGGCAGGGGTTCAATGGCGTTCCATCAACGCTCTTTCACTCGAGACCATCCAGTTAGAACGTGCAATCAGGCGACTTCACCAGCAGCACCCTATCGATGTCCTCCTGACAAGCTCTGATGCGCCATGCACCGTGCTCGGTGCAAGCTTGGCGAAGCACATCCATACTCCTCACGTTGCAGATCTCTACGACAATTACGAATCTTTCGGACTCAGCCGGATCCCAGGCATGCGCGCCGCGTTCCGTCGCGCATGTGCGGGCTCAAAGGCAATCAGCGCAGTAACACATGCCCTGGCTGATCACGTGAAATCCACCCTTTCAACACCTGTTCCATTACATGTCATTGGCAACGGGGTCCGCCGGGATCTGTTTCATCCGATCGACAAACGTGTCAGCAGGGAGATGCTTGGTCTTCCCGTGAAGGCTCGCCTGATTGGCTGTGCCGGCGCCCTCGATCAAAGCAGGGGGATTGAAGATCTATTCCGAGCATTCCAGGCACTTTCAGAGCGCCACCCCGACATCCACCTCGTCATTGCCGGCCCCAGGGATGCCACCCTTCGCCGCTACCCACATCCCAGGATCATCGATTTCGGCGTCATCGGCTGGAAGCAGGTCCCGTTACTAATCAATTCACTCGATGTATCAGTAGTCTGCAATCGCAATTCAGGGTTTGGGCGATTCTGCTACCCATTGAAGCTAGCGGAATCGATTGCCTGTGATGTGCCGATCGTCGCCTCAGACGTTGGTGACACACGACGGATCGGCGGGGGCGCAATACGCGCATACGCCCCCGGCGACATCAATGATCTCGTAGAATCCATCGATCTTCAGCTTCAGATGCCGCTTTCCAATACCGCCCTGAGGGCCTTCGACTGGGAAGAGCGAGCCATTCAGATGGAAGCGCTTCTTCTAGAGGCGACACGCTCAAATCACCCCTGAACTCTCGTTCAAGCCCCGGGACCGGACTGTCGTCTAGCGACAGGATGTGGGCACATACCGGGCGTCCAACCCTCCACAAGACCAGTTCACCGCCCCGTTGGTATCGCTCGCGGTAAGAACTAGTGTCTGTCCGGCGACCTTCGCGCTGGCCGAAGAAGCAAAGGCAACCGAGATCGATCCGGTACCGTCAACGGTCACCGATCGGACGAATTTTCCGGATACCGACCCTGGAGCAGCCATGCCCGCGGCGCGATTGTCGGCAGGAAACTGCCCATGGTCGGAGTAGTAGGTGGCTATTGCCTCCTTGGCCCCGGTCGACAACGAGAGCCCCTCAGCTACCTGTCCTCGAGCAACATAGTCCTGGTAGGCCGGCAGCGCAATTGCCGCCAGAATGGCGATGATAGCGACCACGATCATGAGTTCGATCAAGGAAAATCCACGCTGATTCATGTACTACTCCCCTGTTGTTTGTTGGCTCGCCACCAGCCAATGCTCCAGGCCCTCAATGTCCCGGTCATATGCATGGCGATGATTGACGGCTCGCAGGATCCCCAATCCTTGCCTAGCCTCACTGACCTGAAGCAAGTTCGATGCCAACCCCATCCTCAACAGCCACAGCCGACATCCCAGGTCTTTCGGTGAGATTTGCACGGCCTCACGAATGAGCCTCATCGCTAGATCCGGGTCCCTCATTACGTTGAAGGCGTAGTTCGAGAACACCACCCGGACCCTCGACGAGCGGGGATTCTCTGCAGTTGCGGTCGACAACAGAGCAAACAGCACCTGCTCTTCAGCTGGCCTGCACCCCCCCTCAACCCGGCATGCAACGATCGCTTCAAGCGCCCCGACTTCCTGTGGTCCCAATGACCGCCTGGATATCTTCCGCTCAAGTGCCGCCCATACCTCCGGGAGCTGCGCCCGCCCTTGATTCGACTTGAGAATGATCAGTGCCTGCTCGGGAAGTGGCGAACTGCCGGGCAATGAGGCCGCATGTGTGAACTCCTTCTCAGCCAGGGCCCAGGCCGGGGAAGCAGGATCGGCAGGGGCCGATGCCAGCAGTGCTCGTCCAAGTTCATAACCGGCCCGCGAAGAATCAGGATTACGGTTGGACAACGTGAGAGCAAGGCGCATCGGATCTGCCCACGTCTGCACCTGGATCCACCCCATGGCCGCAACAAAAAGTAGCAGGACTCCCCCTACCGTACGGCGTGCCTCAACGGTCCACCTTTGCATCAGCGCCCCCAGTGGTTGCACCAGAGCAAGAGCGACACCCGCGATTGCTAGGTAATTCCGATGTTCGAAAGCCAACTCCAGCGGCACAACATTACTGGTCAACAAATGGCTGGCAAAGAACCATCCGATGCCAAGTGCCGTAAGGGGCCAGCGCTTGCGCAGCCCCCAGGCCGCGGTCGTCACCGCGACCAGCGCCAGCATCGGGACTATGAAAGTAGTTGAACGCCAGGATGGCGGGACCTGCGCATTGTCGTAATAGAACTTCAACGACTCAGGCCAGGGAAGCATGATCTGCTGAAGGTAGTTCAACAAAATCGCCGGCTGCGAATACAACCGGCCTGCCAAGCTGAAATCACGTGCGGAGTAGCGCTCCGGCACCAGGGCGCCAGGCAGAATCACTGCAAAGTACAACAGCGCCGCCCCTGTGGCCCCAAAAGCATACAGAACGGACAGTGCACGGGCGCGCGTTCCATCCGGATTCCGGAATTTGAGGAGAAACACCTCAATCAGCAGTGTGTAAACCGGGATCAGTATCGCGGTCTCTTTGAAGGCAAGGCCAATCCCGGCTCCGACTACAGCACCGCACCACCAGAACAACGCTGCCCGGGAACACGGAACGCTGCTGCGCGCCTTGAGATAACAGAGAAGTGCGATCAGGGCACCCGTCGCTCCTCCCATCTCCATGCGTTGCACAACGTAAAGAACGGTAGACACCTGCAATGGATGAACCATCCATGCGGTGGCGACCATGAAGGCCGTCAAGCGCACCTGTGACGACGACATGCTGAGCACTCGCCCGATCAGCCCGGACGCCAGAGCAAATACCAGCACTGAATTCAGGAGGTGCAGAGCCAAGCCCGTCACCTTCATCGGCCAAGGCGCCAAGCCGGTAAAGTAGTAGTTGAGGCCGAAACTGAGCAGCGCCAATGGGCGGCCCACGTCGCCCGTGACCCCGTTACCCATGACCTGCGCGATGGAAGTAAAGTCCATCGAGGTCAAGCGCCAATCCGGATCGTCCACCAGATTGGGAAAGTCATCAAAGATGAACCCCCCATTCAAGCCATTCCAATAGACGCCCACACCCAGCAGCGCCAGCAGGACGAGACCCACCAGAGGCAGCAGTCGCTGAGCAGGCACACTTCGCATCGAATAGAACTCCCCTTGCCCCAAAAAAGAAAGGGCCGCAGAGCGGCCCTTTCCCGATACCGCTATGCCGTCTGCGCGATTAGCGGCAGGACGACGGACGGTACTTGGCGTCGATGGTACCGGAGCTCTTGCAATCCCAGGTGATCGAGCCGCCCGCATCAGCCGGAGTCAGCACGAAGGTCTTGCCTGCAACCTTGGAGCTAACCGAACCCGAGCCCTTCATCATTGCGGTAATTGCACCACCGGTGCCAACAGTCACGCTGGTCACGTACTTGCCGCTGATCGACGAGGCGCCAGCCAGGCCAGCCAAGGCATTGGTGGTCGGGAAGGCGCCCTTGTCGGCGTAGTACTCGGTAACAGCGGTCTTGGCGCCCGAGCTCAGGGTCATCGCTTCGGAAACCTGCGAGCGTGCCACATAGTCCTGGTAAGCCGGCAGCGCAATGGCAGCCAGGATGGCGATGATCGCAACAACGATCATCAGTTCGATAAGGGTGAAGCCCTTCTGGTTCTTCATTTGGTACATCCCCAAGATAAGTGGTGGTTGATTTCAGAAGTCAGGATCGGTCTGACCAGTGGCCAGCTGAGCGGGTCCTGCCCCCTGCGGGTGGATCAACGCAGGTTGCGTGCCAACCCCGGCACGCCTCCCCCTGGATTTCCCCGCACCCATGATGGCAGCTATTTCACGGATGGGAACCCCCCGGGTGCGAATCTGCGATGGACGCGGCAATGTGACGCAGTACGTCACCTTTGGTCGGCACCCGGCACGAATTCGCATCATGAGCCCCTTGGCAACTGCCCATACGGGCATGAACCCGCTACCATCGACGACTAGACGCCCGCCTGGGGATGGCGGGTCTTGGGGAGCCGATATGTCTGTCAGTCGCAGTGCGATCAAGAAGGAGCCCGTGGCGCGCAGCACCACGGACCTGCAGCCGTTTGTCTGGGTGGGGACCGACAAGCGGGGTGTAAAGATGAAAGGGGAGCAGGCCGCGAAAAACGCGAACCTGCTGCGGGCCGAGCTGCGCCGCCAAGGCATCACCCCGGGCATGGTTAAGCCAAAGCCCAAGCCACTGTTCGGAGCAGCCGGCAGCAAGGTTTCGCCGAAGGACATTGCTTTCTTCAGCCGTCAGATGGCGACGATGATGAAGTCCGGTGTGCCGATCGTCTCAGCGCTGGACATCATCGCCAGCGGGCACAAGAACCCACGCATGAAGAAGATGGTGGACGGCATCCGCACCGATATCGAAGGCGGATCGTCCCTTCATGAGGCGATCAGCAAGTATCCGGTGCAGTTCGACGAGCTCTATCGCAACCTGGTGCGTGCGGGTGAAGGCGCCGGTGTATTGGAGACGGTGCTTGATACCGTGGCCAACTACAAAGAGAACATCGAAGCCCTGAAGGGCAAGATCAAAAAGGCTCTGTTTTACCCTGCAATGGTCATTGCGGTGGCGCTCTTGGTCAGCTCGATCCTGCTGATCTGGGTGGTTCCACAGTTTGAAGACGTTTTCAGGGGATTTGGTGCCGATCTGCCTGCCTTTACTCAGATGATCGTAGCCGCATCCCGGTTCATGGTCTCTTGGTGGTGGCTGATCGCGATCGTCGTCATCGGCAGCATCGTCGGCTTCACCATGGCCTATAAGCGCTCGCCAAAGATGCAACACGGGATGGATCGCTTGATCCTGAAGGTGCCAGTCATTGGCCAGATCATGCATAACAGCTCGATCGCCCGCTTTGCCCGCACGACCGCTGTGACTTTCAAGGCCGGCGTGCCGCTGGTAGAGGCTTTGGGCATTGTTGCAGGCGCTACCGGCAATACGGTTTACGAGCATGCCGTATTGCGCATGCGCGATGACGTCTCGGTCGGTTATCCGGTCAACATGGCCATGAAGCAGACCGCCCTGTTCCCGCACATGGTCATCCAGATGACCGGCATCGGCGAAGAGGCCGGCGCCCTGGACGCCATGCTGTTCAAGGTGGCCGAGTACTATGAGCTGGAGGTCAACAATGCCGTTGACGCCCTGAGCAGCCTGCTCGAGCCGATGATCATGGTGTTCATTGGTATCATCGTCGGTGGCCTGGTCATTGGCATGTACCTACCCATCTTCAAATTGGCATCGGTGGTCTGACACATACATGGCATTTCTCGACCAGCATCCCGGCCTCGGCTACCCCGCCGCGGCCGCCCTGGGGCTGCTGCTGGGCAGTTTCCTCAACGTCGTCATCCTGCGCCTGCCCAAGCGGCTGGAGTGGCAGTGGAAGCGCGATGCGCGCGAGGTCCTGGAAGAACCGGACTTCTACGAGCCCCCACCACCGGGGATCGTGGTCGAGCCCTCGCACTGCCCGCACTGCAAGCACAAGCTGAGCTGGTACGAGAACATCCCGCTGTTCAGCTGGCTCATCCAGGGCGGCAAGTGCCGCCACTGCAAGGCGCCGATCTCGCTGCAGTATCCGCTGGTCGAGGCCCTGACCTCGGTGCTGGTGCTGGCCTGCGTCTGGCAGTTCGGCTTCGGCTGGCAGGGCTTTGGCGCCATCGTGCTGACCTGCTTCCTGATCGCTTTGTCCGGCATCGACCTGCGCACCCAGCTGCTGCCCGACCAGTTGACCCTACCCCTGATGTGGCTGGGCCTGATAGGCAACATCGACAACCTGTACATGCCGGCCAAGCCTGCATTGGTCGGCGCGGCGGTGGGCTATCTGTCGCTGTGGATGGTCTGGTGGCTGTTCAAGCAGCTGACCGGCAAGGAAGGCATGGGCCACGGCGATTTCAAGCTGCTGGCCGCCCTCGGCGCCTGGTGCGGGCTGAAGGGCATCCTGCCGATCATCCTGCTGTCGTCGGTGCTGGGCGCCATCATCGGCTCGATCTGGCTGTACACCCGCGGCCGTGACCGCGCCACGCCGATTCCGTTCGGCCCCTACCTGGCCATCGCGGGCTGGCTGTACTTCATGTGGGGCGCGCCCGTGGTCGAGCAGTACCTGGTGCTGAGCGGACTGCGCTGAGGGGAATCCCCATGAGCCGGTATGTGGTGGGCCTGACCGGCGGCATTGCCGCCGGCAAGAGCGAGGTGACCCGGCGCTTCGAGGCGCTGGGCATCGTGGTGGCCGACGCCGATCTGGCCGCCCGCGCGGTGGTTGCTGCCGGCAGCCCTGCCCTGGGCCGCATCGCCGAGCGCTTCGGCGCCGACATGCTGCAGGCAGACGGCGGCCTGGATCGGGCACGCCTGCGGGCCCACGTGTTCGCCGATCCGGCCGAACGGGCCGCACTGGAAGCGATCACCCATCCGGCCATCCGCCTTCTGATGCAACAGCAGTGCGAGCAGGCCACCAGCCCCTATGCGATTGCCGCCATTCCGCTGCTGACCGAGGTCGGCGGGCGGACCGCCTACCCGTGGCTGGACCGGGTGCTGCTGGTGGATGCGCCCGAAGCCGTGCAGCACGCCCGGCTGATGCAGCGCGACGGCATCGACGCCGCACTGGCCGACAAGATGATCGCCGCCCAGGCCAGCCGCACGCAGCGGTTGGCACTGGCCGATGATGTGGTGGTCAACGATGGCCACCCGGAGGACCTGCAGGCGCAGGTAGAAGCGCTGCATGCGCGGTATCTGGGGTTGGCTGGAGGTTGAGGCCTGGTTGCCGGCCAGCGGCCGGCACTACCAAAGCAAATCCACGCATGGCGTGGATCTACTGGACGGTTTGGTTGCCGGCCAGCGGCCGGCACTACCGAAGCGAATCCACGCATTGCGTGGACCTACTCCAGCTGCAGGCGGGCATAGCGGGCCAGTTCTCGTGCGCCAAGCAGCAATCCATCTACGACATCCGGGCTGAGCTGCTGGTGGGCACCGCCCTGTTCGCGGGCCGCCTCGGCGGCGTGCAGCACCTGCATGAGTGCATTCAAGCCGGCCAGGGTGCGACTGAGGCCGGCCATGGTGGCCGCCTGTGCCGGGCTCAGTCCCTCCGCTTCCAGCCGTCGGCCGTCGGCTGCATCGCGCCCGTCCATGCGGGCCAGCAGCGCGGGCAGCAGATCCCTGGGATCATCGAGCAGGGTTTCGATGCGCTCGGCGACGTCGGCGGGCAGCAGGTCAGCGGCTTCGCCGATCAGGGCGTGCAGTTGGGGGAACAAGGGGCGTGCGGACATGATGAATCTCCTCGCAGACGACGAGCCACCTGCGGATGCGAGGTGGCGGACGGTGCGGGTTGGCGTACCGGAGGTCCGACATTCAGCAAAAAGACTCCAGCGGATTCTGATGAATCCCCACGCACCGCCCGCCGAAGCAAGGCACGCGGTGCATTTTCGACGACTGACCGAGGGGCCGTCGAAGATTGCTGAATGTTGGATTTTTTTCAGGACGCCAATCCCGGCCAGGGCACCTGCCCCGGCCGCCCCATCTGGCCATCACGTAGCGCTGTGATCTGTAAGGAAATTCTCAAGCCGCAGTTGAGGGTACGAATGCGTGCATGCGGACACGCACGCGGCGTGGCGGCGATCACGGTGATGTCGTGTTGGGCTTCTGGCCCATCACGACTGCAAAGTTAATTTGATGGCACAAGCGACACAGGGCGCAACACGAACCCGGTGTAGAGCCGAGCCAATGCTCGGCTCCGGGAAGCCACCGCAGCCGAGCGCGGGCTCGGCTCTACAAACGTGGAGCACCCACCAAAGTAAAGCCCCTTACAACGGCTTCGGCGAGAACGTCAGGGTGGCGATCACGCCGCGCTCGCCACCGGGGCGCACGCTCACCTGCCAGCCATACAGATCGCACAGGCGGCTGACGATCGACAGGCCGATGCCGCCGCCCTGCGAATGGCCGGCATGCGTGCCGCGATAGCCCCGCTGGAACAGTTTGGCGGCATCCTCTTCGCTCAGCCCCGGTCCGCTGTCGGTCACCGACACCGAATTGCTGCCGACAAAGACGCGCACTTCGCCATCCTGCGAGTACTTCACCGCGTTGCCGATCAGGTTGCCCAGCGCCACCGACAACGCGGCTTCCGGCGCATCGATCACCAGGTTGCGCTCGCCTTCCAGTGCCAGTTCCAATGGCTTGCCGCCCAGCTGTGCACGGTGGGCGTCCAGCAGCTGTTCGGCCACGCGGGCGACGTTGCTGGTGCCCTGCCCGCGTTCATTGCGCGACAGCAGCAGCAGTGCGCCGATCAGGTCGCTGCACTGTTGTTCGGCGCGCTGGATGCGCTGCAGACGCTGCAGCACCTTCTCATCCAGGCCGGGCCGGGTCAGCAGCAGTTCGGTGGCGCCACGGATCACCGCCAGCGGCGTGCGCAGCTCGTGGCTGACGTCGGCATTGAACTCACGGTCGCGCTGCACCACTTCGGTCAGCCGCGACGAATAATCATCCAGCGCCTGCGCCAGTTGCCCCACTTCGTCATCGGGGAAACGTGGCGCCAGCGGCTCGGGCTCGCTCGTGCCGCCGCGATAGGCACGCAGCCGCGCGGCCAGGTCCGAGACCGGCTTCATCACCTTCGACGCCGACCACCAGCCCAGCACCAGCGACAACAGGCTGAAGACCAGCACCGACAGCACCAGCGCGCGGTTGAGCTGCTGCCCGCCGCGCACGCTGTCGGTCATGTCGTAGGCCAGGAATGCCCAGGCGTCGGGCGTCTTGCGCACGGCCAGCTTGTACGAATAGCGCTGGCCGCGCTCATCCACGCCGCCCATGTTGTACAGGCCATCCTTGAACTCGTACCAGTCTGGCTCTTCCTCGCGCAGCGCCTCGAACTTGTCAGGCTTGATCAGGCGCGCACGCATCTGCTGCACGGGCAGGTCGGGGTTGCGATCCGGGCTCTCGTAGAACCGCCGCACGTACTCGTTGATGTTGCGGTTCATCACGTCTTCCACCAGCTGGTTTTCCACGCGCATGCGGGCCCAGTTGGTGGCGAACGCGAACAGTGTCGTCAGGCAGAAGCCCAACAACACGAACGAGACGATGATGCGGCTGCGCAGGCGCCGCCGATACGGCGAACGCCGGCGCTCCCCCTTGGTTGCCACGGAATCAGGCTTCCGGGGTAGCGATGCGGTATCCGATGCCATGGCGGGTCTGGATCAGCGGCACTTCAAACGGCTTGTCGACCACCGCACGCAGGCCGTGGATGTGGACACGCAGCGAATCCGAATCGGGCAGCTCTTCGCCCCAGACGCGGGTCTCCAGTTCCTGGCGGGTAACCACGGCCGGCGCGGCCTCCATCAGGGCCTGCAGAATCTTCAGCGCGGTCGGGTTGAGCTGCAGCAGCTTGCCCTGGCGACGCACTTCCAGCGTGTCCAGGTTGTATTCCAGATCGCCGGTTTCCAGCACGCGGGTCTGCACGCCCTTGCCGCGGCGCGACAAAGCGTTCAAGCGCACTTCCACTTCCTGCAGCGCGAACGGCTTGATCAGGTAGTCATCGGCGCCGGAATCGAAACCGGCCAGCTTGTTGTCCAGCGAGTCGCGGGCGGTCAGCATCAGCACCGGGGTCTGCTTGCGCGCTTCGTTGCGCAGCTTGCGGCACACTTCGATGCCGTCCATGCCCGGCAGGTTCAGGTCCAACACGATGGCGTCGAACTCGTGGACCACCGCCAGGTGCAGGCCGGTCACGCCGTCGGCGGCGAAGTCCACGGTGTGGCCACGATCCTCAAGGTAGTCGCCAAGGTTGGCGGCGATGTCGCTGTTGTCTTCGATTACGAGAATGCGCACTGGGACCTCTGGTTCTTGAAGGGTCGTCGGGGGGCCAGGCCCACCTGCTCAGGATGCCCCTGTGCGGGTGGACGCGACGTCTACCTGCTGAACGATACAGGTTCCATTCTTAACATTTCGTACCGGAGGGAGGACACCGGCAAACGCCCCCGGGGCGAGCGCTCAGCGGCTGATGCGCTGCTGGTCGGTCAGCGCCCGGCGGCTCTCTTCCTGGGCTTTGCGACGCTGGGCCACGGTCAGGCAGACGCTGGTCGGCATGTTGCTGCCGGTCAGGCGCTCGCGGCGGCAGATCATGCGGCTGTCGGCCTGGGCGCGGGTCATGATGGTGTTGACGATCTCCTGCTCGTTGAACAGGTCGTTGCGCTCCTGCGGGGCCAGCTCATCCACCTTCTCGCGGCCATTCATCTTGATCCGTATCCGGTTCAGCGCCTGCTGCACGCGGCTCTTGTCCTCCAGCCCGATCTCGCTGTAGTCCTCGCTGCCCATGGCCGTTTCAACGCGGCGGATCTGCTCGGATACCGGGGTGAAGGAATCCATCTGCACGGTGTCCTTCTGCGCCTTGGCCTGCACGGTGGCCACCAGGCCGAGCGACAGCATCAGGGCGAGCGTAGTGGTGCGGTACATGACGAGCTCCATGTTCGTCCATGAATAGGGTCTCGACTTTACGGTTCCGCCGATGCGTCCACAAGGGACGCACGGCAGGGTGACCGATGGCGGCCTGCGACCGGTCCAACCACGGTTACGGCTTGTAGTTGTTGAAACGCTGGTTGTCGTTGAGGGCCTTGCGGCTGTCTTCCTGCGCCTTGCGGCGCTGGGCCACGGTCAGGCAGACGCTCTGCGGCATGTTGCTGCCGGTGGTGCGCTCGCGGCGGCAGACCATGCGGCTGTCGGCATGGGCGCGGGTCATGATCGTGTTGATCACTTCCTGGTCGTTGAAGATCTCGGTGCGGTCCTGCGGGCTCAACTGCTCTACCCGTTCGTGGTCGCCCATCTTGATCTTGATACGGCCCAGCGCCTGCTGCACACGGCTTTTGTCTTCCAGCCCGATCTCGCTGTAGTCCTCGGTGTTGATCGCCGTCTCAACGTTGCGGATCTGTTCGGCCACCGGTGCGTTGGCGTCGAACTTCACCTGCCCTTTCTCGGGCTTGGCGTGCGCGGTGGTGGCCAGTGCCAGGCCCAGCATCAGGGCGAAGGGGGTCATGCGCTGCATTGTTACCTCCAGGTTCTTCCATGAGTGGAACACCGACCCTGCGGTGCCATCGACACGCCGTTACGGCACCCCGGTGGACCGAAAGGCGGTGCGGTCAACGCCCGGCGGGCGGTGGGCTGAGCGTGTTGTAGCTGCGCTGGTCGTTGATCAGCGCCTTGCCTTTCTCTTCGATCCGGCGCCGTTCGGCCACGGTCAGACAGCGGCTCCTGGGCATGTTGCTGCCGGTGGTGCGTTCGTACCTGCAGATCTGCCGGCTGTCGTCATGGCCACGCGCCATCAGGGTGTTGATGCGTTCCTGCTCGTTGAAGACCTCGGCCTGCAACTGCGGCGGCAGCTCCTGCACGGTCTGGCGTTCGCCCATGTGCTGGCGGATACGCGACAGCGCCTGCTGCACCTGGCCGCGATCCTCGGCAGACAGTTCGGCATAGTCGGGGGCGGCCAGCGCGGCTTCCACCTGGCGCATCTGCTCGGCGACCGAGCCCTGCCGGTCCATCTGTACAGCGACTTTCTCCGGCTTGGCGGCAACAGCGCCAGACAGGCCCAGCAGCAACGCGATCGTCATGATGCGGTACATCGCCAACCTCCCGATCCATCCCGGAACGAAGGGCCAACTCTACGACCGTCACGCGGCCTCCACAAGAGACCTTGGGCACAGAGCCGACAGGCATAAAAAAGGCCCAGGCGGTGCACCCGCCTGGGCCTGAAGTCGTATCCCGATACCGATCCTGCTGAGAGGCAGAGCTGCGGTTCGCTGAAGCCTACGCCGGGGCCGATTAAAGCCTCGTTAAAGGCCCGGATCATTTACCCATGAGAATCACAACCCTATGAATAATCAAGGCTTTTTGATCTTCTCTACGTGTTCGATGATGCGTGTGGCCACGTCCACACCGCAGGCCGCTTCGATGCCCTCCAGCCCCGGCGTGGAGTTGACCTCCAGCACCAGCGGGCCGCGCGCGGAGCGGATCAGGTCCACGCCGCACACCGACAGGCCCAGCGCCTTGGCCGAACGCACCGCCACCTGCTGCTCGGCGCGACTGGCCTTGGCCGCCACGGCGGTGCCGCCAGCGTGCAGGTTGGAGCGGAAGTCACCCTCCGGTGCCTGCCGCTGCATCGACGCCACCACCTGGTCGCCCACCACGAAGCAGCGCAGGTCGGCGCCCTTGGCCTCGCCGATGAATTCCTGCATCAGGAAGTTGGCGTACAGGCCGCGCAGCGCTTCGACGATGCCGCGCGAGGCACTGGCCTTTTCGGTCAGGATCACGCCGCGCCCCTGGGTACCTTCATTGAGCTTCACCACATGCGGCGGCGGGCCGAGCATGGACAGCAGATCGACGGTGTCGTCGGGGTTGTCGCCGAACACGGTGACCGGCATGTCGATGCCCTTGGCCGCCAGCAGCTGGTGCGCGCGCAGCTTGTCGCGCGAACGCAGGATGGCATCGGACGGATTGGGCGTGCGTGCGCCCATCAGTTCGAACTGGCGCAGCACGGCGGTGCCGTAGCGGGTGATCGAGGCACCGATGCGCGGAATGACCATGTCCACGCCGGTCATCGGCCGGCCCTTGTAGTGCATGGAAAAGCCATCGGCGGCGATGCGCATGTAGCAGCGCAACG
The DNA here is from genome assembly GCF_001807895.1 of Stenotrophomonas sp. HMSC10F07. Classification (NCBI taxonomy): domain Bacteria; kingdom Pseudomonadati; phylum Pseudomonadota; class Gammaproteobacteria; order Lysobacterales; family Lysobacteraceae; genus Stenotrophomonas; species Stenotrophomonas sp. HMSC10F07. The sequence continues at coordinate 11,547 of NZ_KV791448.1, read as the reverse complement.
GGTCGAGGATGCGCACGGTGTGGCCGCGCGCGCGCGCCGCCTCGACCAGCCGACGGGTGGAATACAGGGAGCTGTTGCGGGACAGGATGGCGAGCTTCATCGCGGCGGGATCGGTCGGCAGGCGCGCAGCATAGCGCGGGCGTGTGGCGGGCGGATGATGCCCGTCGTCGACGATCTCGAGCGTTGTGGATGAAGCTTCAGCTGTCCCGTTCAGCACTGGCCTGGAAGCCACGGGCCGCTTCGCCCAGCGCCGCCACGCAGGCCATCTGCAGGGCAGAATTGCTGAACGCCTGCTGGTAGATCTGCTCGAGCAGTTCCGCGGCCTTGGGACCACCGGCACGCCCGAGCGCGCGCACGGCCTCAAGCTGCTTGTTCGAGCCGACGCCGGCGGAAAGAAAGATTCGATGGATGCGCTCGACGACGTCGTTCCGGCAGTTCATGGAAGGCAGCTCCTGGTCAGTATCCGCTCACGCTAGTTGGTCGGTGCCGGCCTGCCCATGGGAAAAGTTTGAAGCGTTACGCGCCCCCTCCGCAGCGCCTCTAGGAGTTCTACGAAAATGTCGCTTTCGGCTGGAAGCAGGCGAGCGTGCCGATCACCATGGAAGCGCCTCCCAAAGCGGAAATCCCGATGTCGAAAATGGAGCAACTTGCACAGAAGCTGCAGCAGTCCGCACACGCGGAGCAGGCCAGGGCCGCCGCCGTCGAAAAGCAGTATCAGGACTGGATCCAATCGCTGCATGTGTTGTTCGACACCCTCGAACTATGGCTGCAACCGTTGGTGCAGGCGGAGGTGGCCACGCTGCGCCGGGAAACGGCCACCATCACCGAGCACCCATCATCCGGGGAAGTGAGAACCTACCAAGCCCCCGTCCTGGCCCTGAGCGTCAACGGCAAGGCCGCCTCGATCAAGCCTCTGGCCCGTTTCTGCCTCGGCTGCCAGGGCCGGGTGGATATTCTGGCCCGGGAAAACCAGTGGCACCTGACACGGCAATTGGAACCGGGCGAAGTCTGGTACCTGCACACGCATAATCGCGATCAGGGGCGCGTGCTGGATGCCGACGTGTTGGCCAGCGTGTTCGCGGCGTACTGAGGGGGTCTGAAGGGACCTGCGCGGCGGGAAGCGGCGCGGTCTTGGAGAGCCGCCACATGCCCGCCCTTGCGAAGGTGAAAGTAGAACTTGGGGCGGGACCACACCTTTGCCACAGATGAACGAATTTTTTCGCCCGCAGCTTTGCCAATGGGAGTCGGGACATACACCCATCGCCCTGGCTTTACCTCAAAGCGGTGTTCCCATCTCTTCATCGCGAAGCCCACGAGTAGTTAGATGCCATGTTCATGAGCGCTGCCAGGAAACGGAAAAATCCGCCCCCAAACGACAGCAACGCATGAACTAGGCGGGTCTTACGAATAAATTTCTTCATAAGATCACTCCTCTATTCTTAGCTCCGGCTTGCCTAGCGCAGTGCGCATGGACACTTAACCAACAGCGACCACCGAATAGAGACATGCGGAGTCGAGTAAGTCACTTGGTGACGAATAGAGGGACAGGCGGAAAGCCTATCGCCAGAGCAAGCACAGTTTAACCCAAGGCAGGGCTACATAGTCATCCTCGGCCCCGACTCTTGTTGTTGAGTCTGCTGTTGAGTCTGCTCCATCTGCTGCTGTCGCATCTGGTCCTGCTTAATGACCTCAGCCTGCTGGAGGTTCTGCTGGGCCGGCTCCTGCGAGGCTTCGCGCCCATCGACATGGGCATGAAACATGGGCGCAACTCCCACCCCATGCGGCGCGTAGACCGCGAAGACGTTGTGGGCCCCATCTCGGCCTAGCCCTCCCGTGACTTGATCCACCCGCTTCAGCAACGGGTCCTCGGTCTGCTGCTTGTAGAGGGCCGCTGTGACGTTCCGGCTCTCTTCGTCGTTCCAGTTGCCGGTGCCTCGCACCCAGGAGTGGATCTGCTGATAGGTCGAGTGGTCCGGATGGACGGGATTGTCGGCCAGCACCTGTGAAGGTGACCGAAGCGAGGATGGCTCGATGTCCGGGCGATGCTGCGCTGGGCCCAGTTGGCGCACCTCCACCTCCCGCTGCTGACCGTGGGAGGTATCGACAAATCCGAACGCCTTGCCCTGCCCGCCCAAGTTCAGGCCGGCTCCCTCCAGCTTGGCCGTATCGGTGCCGAGCTCAGCGAGGTTGTAACCCAGGCGCGGCAGGGCTTGCGTCGTGGAGCCTGCGCGCTCCTTCAGCAACACAGCCCCTGCACTCACGGCATAGCTCGCGTAGTAGCCGGCGTAGTTAGACGTGCCCTGGGTTCCCATGCTGCTGTCACTTCGGTCGAAGTGACAAACGGCGACCGCCTCCACTGCGGGACTGGAAATGCTGTTTCCGGTTCGTTGAAGTCCGTGCTCGTCCAAGTGAATGCCCGGCTCAAGCTTTCCGCCTCTCACGCAAGCGGTTGTCGGCTCGACGCGACGCAGAAACTCGGCCTGGTTGAACTCGCCCGTGGTCGTCTCCACCCGGCTGGCCACAGCGTTCATGCTCACCAACTCGGCCAAGGCTTCGTTCTGCCGAGCGGACGCCACGTATTGCTTGGACAGCGCCGTGGCATCAACGACCGACTCGCCGTATTGGATACCGTCTTTGAGCGCGGCATCGAGCTTGAACACAAAGGTGTTCAAGGAAACCTGCGCCGACGGCGCCATCAGCGCGTGCCCGGTCTCGTGCCCCAACGTTCCCGCCAACATGTCCAAGCGGTCTGACCGAATGGACGGCGCGAAAATCGAGGTGTTGATGCTGACGGTGCCTGTCCTGTCATCGTAGTGCCCGCCCTCATTCGGCTGGTTGGACACTTCCAGCCGGCGCAAGGTTCCCAGGTCGATGGCCTGTGTCATGACCGAAGCAAGGTAAGGCGAAGTATCGATGGCTTCACGGAGGTCACGCACCGCGCCCTTGGGGAGGCCCGGCTGTTGCTCCAGGTTCTGGAGCAACCGGTCAATGTCGCGCCGATCAGCCATCACGCGGCTCCATTTCGAGCCTGACCCGCGAAACGCAGCGTGGGTCGTCGTGCTTGTCCGTGCTGACGACCACATACAATCCAAGCCCGTCTGCGAGTGCTCGCTCGAAGTAGACCGTCGGCTTGAAGCCCACCGCGCTCTTGGTCACACCAAACCCTGCGGCAACCAATGGGTCATGCAGCGATTTGAACGACAGGTCGCAGGCTTCGGACGGCCGCACTGTGAGCTCGATGGTATGGCCAGGATGACGCGCGTAAGGCTTCCACACGGCGAACTCGTAGTGCCCCACACCCAGTGTGCCCTGGAGCCCTGTTCGCCGCCCTTGACTGTCTGGTGTCACCTCAAGCCCTGACACGAGCGCAACATGCACCGGGGCCATGTCTGCTCTGGTTTCGAAAGATTTGGCCATGCGAACGATGGCCTCGACCAATGCACCTGACGTTAGTGCTGGGCCTTGCGGCAGTGGTGGGTAATCGCCCGACACCACAGCATTGGGAGCGGCTCGCCGGCTGGCCTCGTCTGCGGCCCTGTCCGCACTAGCAGCGGCTTTGTCTTGCTCGGAGCGCACGTCTGCGGCGCTGGGGGGATGTCCTTCCATCGTTTTCTCCTGAGAGGCGTAACCACTCGCCGGTCCTTGAGCACAGGCCAGCGTTCCTAACGAAAGGGTAAGCACCACAATGCTGTGAATCAGTAAGCGCAAGCTGAGCCTCCGTGAGTGCTCGATGCCCTTGGTTGCCACCAGAGTCTAACCGTCAGGTGCGGCGGGCGTCCCAGAATGGAATCACGCTCTCGGATCACTGGCACCATCAGCACCGTCTACGACAGCGAAGTCACTCACCGACGTCCCCCCCGTCCTGAGTAGCAGTCGGGTTTATAGTCCGGGGTTGATGATATCGCTGTTGGCAAGTTGTTGTGCATAGGCGGCTGGTGTCATACCGCCGATTGCTTTCTTGGGCCGATCTTCGTTGTACTCGCGTCGCCACCGTTCGATTTCGGTGCGCGCATGCAGCAGCGTTGGGAACCAGTGTTCATTGAGGCACTCGTCGCGTAAGCGGCCATTGAACGATTCCACGTAGGCGTTCTGGTTTGGCTTGCCGGGTTGGATCAGCCGTAGCTGCACACCCCGGTCATGCGTCCAGGCGACCATCGCTTTGCCGCAAAATTCCTTGCCATTGTCGGTACGGATCACCTTCGGCAAACCGCGACTGTGTGCCAGCCGATCCAGCACGCGCACAACGCCGTGGCCGGAGATCGCGCGCTCCACGTCGATGGCGATCGCTTCATGCGTGGCATCATCCACGATCACCAGGCACTTGATTGCCCGGCCTTCGGCGGTGCGGTCGAATACGAAGTCCATCGACCACACCTGATTGGCCTGCGATGGCCGCAGCAGCGGTTGACGTTCGCCTACTGGGACCTTCTTGCGCCTGCGGCGCCGCACTTGCAGGTGCTGCTCGCGGTACAACCGCTCCACGCGCTTGTAGTTCACCAGGCGTCCTTCCTGTCGCAGCTTGAGATAGATCATCCCCACGCCGTAGCGGCGATGGCGATGCGCCACGCAACAATGCGCTCACGCAGCTCGTCATTGCGATCCTCACGCGGACAATAGCGCAGTGCACTGGCGCTCATGCCGATCGCTGTCAGATCGCAACGTTCGCTGGCGCCGCCTTGGATCCACTCGCGCACCAGCGCACGACGCGCCGGTGCGCTGACTATTTTTTTCGCAAGGCATCCTTGATCAGGTCGTTCTGGAACACCTGCTCGGCCAGCAACTTCTTCAGCCGCGTGTTCTCGGCCTCCAGATCCTTGAGCCGCTTGGCATCGGGCACACTCATGCCGCCGAACTTGCTGCGCCACAGGTAGTAGGAGGCCTCGCTGAACCCATGCCGTCGGCACAGGTCCTTGATTGCCATGCCGGCCTCGGCTTCGCGCAGGAAGCCGATGATCTGTTCTTCAGAAAAACGCTTCTTCACGTCCAATCTCCTCGGGGTAGGGAATTGGACTCCAAACCAAGGTGCTACTCAAACTGGGGGGGACGTCGGTCCGGCAGCGTCACGTCTTTCAGCGTGAGCTCTTTGATGTCCCCACTGCGGACCTTTTCCAGCAGTTCGTCCAGATCCACGGTCATCCCTTTCCGCATGGCATCGAATGCCATCGATAGTGCCATCCCCATCGTGGCCGCCGCCAGCCTGGCGTGGTCCCCACGGCGGTTTCCCAGCGATCGGACAAGGTAACGCGAGCCAATCAGGGCTCGAAGATCGGTGGGAACAAAAAAGCGCGCATACAAGCCAGCAGAGCGCGACATCATCAGAGGCTTGGGCAAGATTGATACCTCGATTGATACCTCAAGGGGCATCGCTCGGAATCATCAATCGGCCAAAATATTCAACCAAGTCAGACACTTAGAGACTTGACGAAAGCTCTGGAGCGGGCGATGGGAATCGAACCCACGTCAGTAGCTTGGGAAGCTACAGCTCTACCATTGAGCTACGCCCGCAGTGCGCGGTGAAAGTCTATGCGGTTGGGCCAGTGTTGCGCAATGGCAGCATGCCGCAATGGGGTCACAGCCGCTTCCTGGCAGAAACGGATCCGCCCCCTGATACAACAGGTCGGAGCCCTTTCCCTGCGGAAAGGGCTCCGACCCCGGCGATTGCTGCTTAGAACGTGCCGCTGAAGTTGGCGAACAGGGTGGCGTCCTGCGCACGCTTCTGGCCGGTCGACGCGCTCAGGCCGAAGTTGCTCTGCAGCCCGAACAGTTCGGTGCGGGCACCCAGCACGACGGTGGCGTAGTTCTTGTCGAACTTCAGGCCCGGCACGCGGTAGCTGCCCAGTTCCGGCAGGGTCTGCAGCCAGGCGCTGGCCTGCTTGGTGTCCTCGAACTCGTGGTCGTAGGTCACCTGCGCGTACGGCTTGAGGGTGCCGCCATCGAAGCGGGCCTGCCAGCCGATGCGGCCGACGGTCGAATCGACATTCTGGCGGTCGTAGCCCAGTGCGGTTGCCAGCGTGCCGGCCGCGGCGCTTTCGGTGTAACCGTCGATCTTCACCTTCTGCCAGATCACCGAAGCGATCGGGCCGTGACGGAAGCCGCCTTCGGTGCCGAACTCGTAACCGGCGTTCAGGGCGGCGGTCAGGTTGCTGCCGTCCGGCGAACCACCATGCTCACGGGTGGCCGGGCCCAGCTGGACCTTGCGGTTCACGTCATAGGACAGCCAGGTGTAGCTGACCTGACCGTTCACCCAGATGCGGTCGCCGTACCAGCCAGCGAACAGACCGGCCGAGGTGTCCTTCTGGGTGAAGTCGCCGCGGTTGTTGCCGAAGTCGGCGTTGAGGCGACCGAAACCGGCGAAGCCGCCGAACACCATGCCGTCGCGTGCCCAGTCGATACCGAACAGGCCGGCCGGGGCCAGCCCGTCGTACAGGTCGGCGTGGTCGTAGCGCTGCAGGTCACCCCGCACGCCCCCCCACCAGGACAGGCCGTCAGCCGGACGGCCGCCCAGGTGCATGCTGACCTGGTCGGCGCGCGAGCGGCCGATGGTCTGCGCCGAGTGACTCAGCACCTGCTGCAGGCGCGGCGCTTCCAGCACCGACACGGCGTACTGGCCCAGCAGCTGATGGCCGGCGGTGGTCGGGTGCACGCCATCGGCGAACAGGTAGGTGTTGGCTGCATCCGGGCTGACGTAGCTGGTCGGGTTGCAGGTCAGGATGCTCTGCGTCGAGTTGGCCGGGTCGATCTTGCAGGCGGTGCTGGTGACGTTGGTGAAACCGTACATGCCCGGGTTGGCGGTCACTTCACGCAGGATGCTGAAGGTATCGAGCGGAATGAACTCGATGCCCGCCTGCTTCAGGCCACCGTACAGGGCCTTGTTGTAGCCGGCCGACAGTGCGGTGGCGGCGGCGGCATTGGGGCCGCGGAACTGTGGGGTGATGCCCACATCCGGCAGGTTCGGTACCAGCACGTACTGGGCGCCGGCCTGCTTCAGCGCACCCACCAGCGCGATCTGGTCGGTGACCGCTGCGCCGATGATGCCCTGCACCTGGGCCTGCGACGCGCCACCTGCCGCCGCGCGGGTGGCCGCGAACAGATCATTGGCGCCTCCCCATACGGTGTACAGGGCGTTGCCGTCAGCCTTGCCACCGTTCGCGGCAAGGTAGCGGGTTGCTTGCGACTTCAGCGACGGAATCACGCCCAGGCCACCGGCCTCGTCCACCGACACGCGGGCACCGCCGACTGCATAGTTGTCACCGCTCTGGCCGTTGCCGTTGGCGGCGCCATTGAGGCCATAGTAGTTGGCGACCTGCTGCGACCACACCCAACCCGGGTTGGTGGTGAACTGGCCGGTCACCGGACGCACATCGGCCGGCAGCAGCGGGCGGAAATAGCCGGCATCGGTCAGGCTGTCGCCGAAGAACACGGCCTTGGAATACGGGGATTCGCCTGCCATGGCCGGAACCGCGGCCAGCGCGATCGCGGCCGCCATCAGGGAGCGGATCGGGCGTTTGCTGAGCAGCATGTAAGAAACTCCTGTGGGGATATCGTTGAGGACCCGGCGGACGTACGCCGGCGCACGGTGAATGGTTTCACTGCGCCGCGTTTTGCTCACGCTGCGCCGCCGCATGGATTGTCGCCCGGCAGCGTCGGACAACGCTGTGCCGGGGCTGGCGGCCGAGGCAATTTGCAAGGGTTCCGATCCGCGCAGGCCGTAGGCGACAATGCGGCGATGAACATCCAGCTCAACGGCGAACCCCGTACCCTGCCCGCCTCGGCGACCCTCCACGATCTGCTGCAGGCCGAGCAGTTGCTGCAACGCCGGGTCGCGGTCGAGGTCAACGGCGAAATCGTCAGCCGCAGCCGCCATGGCGAGCACGTCCTGGCCGAGGGCGACGTGGTGGAGATCGTGCACGCGCTGGGTGGGGGCTGAGGCTGCGCGGGTGTTCAGGGGTCAGATCCCTTTGCCGGTGGCAAAGGGATCTGACCCCACGCTCGACCCCGCCCTCTACGTGACCCCATCTTCAGGCGGATAAGCGATAATCGCGCCATGAACGTTCATGTCTCCCCCGATTCGCTGGTGATCGCCGGCAAGACCTATGGCTCGCGGCTGCTGACCGGCACCGGCAAGTTCAAGGACCTGGAAGAAACCCGCCTGGCGACCGAGGCCGCTGGTGCCCAGATCGTCACCGTGGCCATCCGCCGCACCAACATCGGGCAGAACCCGGGCGAGCCGAACCTGCTGGACGTGCTGCCGCCGGAGCGCTTCACCATCCTGCCCAACACCGCCGGCTGCTACACCGCCGAGGACGCGGTGCGTACGTGCCGCCTGGCCCGTGAACTGCTGGACGGCCACAACCTGACGAAGCTGGAAGTGCTCGGCGACCAGAAGACCCTGTACCCGGACGTGATGCAGACCCTGAAGGCCGCCGAGCAGCTGGTCAAGGACGGTTTCGAGGTGATGGTCTATACCTCCGACGACCCGATCCTGGCCAAGCGCCTGGAAGAGATCGGCTGCGCTGCGGTGATGCCGCTGGCCGCGCCGATCGGTTCGGGCCTGGGCATCCAGAACAAGTACAACCTGCTGCAGATCATCGAAGACGCCAAGGTGCCGATCATCGTTGATGCCGGCGTGGGTACCGCGTCGGACGCGGCGATCGCGATGGAGCTGGGCTGCGACGGCGTGCTGATGAACACCGCCATTGCCGGTGCGCGCAGCCCGGTGCTGATGGCCAGCGCGATGCGCAAGGCGGTCGAGGCCGGCCGCGAGGCCTTCCTGGCCGGGCGCATCCCGCGCAAGCGCTACGCCAGCGCCTCCTCGCCGGTGGACGGGCTGATCGGCTGATGACCAATCCTTTTGACAGCGCCGGTTCCAAGGCCCCGCCCAAGCCCTTCACCGTGAGCGAGGGCCGACGCGAGGTGCGCAGCTTCGTATTGCGCCAAGGCCGTTTCACTCCCGCCCAGCAGCGCGCGTTCGACGAACGCTGGCCGCGCTTCGGCATCGATTACAACGGCCAGCCGCGCGACCTGGACGCCACCTTCGGCCGCCCGGCACACAAGGTGCTGGAGATCGGCTTCGGCAACGGTGCCGCGCTGCGCTTCGCGGCCCAGCACGACCCATCGCGCGACTACATCGGCATCGAGGTGCACGCCCCGGGCGTGGGCCGGCTGCTGAACGCGCTGGCCGAGGACAATGCCGACCACGTGCGCCTGTACCACCACGACGCGGTGGAAGTGCTGCAGAACGAGATCGCCGACGGCGCACTCGATGAAGTGCGCATCTACTTCCCGGACCCGTGGCACAAGAAGCGCCACAACAAGCGCCGCCTGCTGCAGCCGGCATTCGCCGAACTGCTGGTGCGCAAGCTGCGCCCGGGGGGCCGCCTGCACTGCGCGACCGACTGGGAAGACTACGCCGAGCAGATGTGGGACGTGCTCGACGCAACCGCCGGGCTGGTCAACCGCGCCGGCCCGCGGGGCAGCGTGCCGCGCCCGGACTGGCGCCCGCAGACGCACTTCGAGACCCGCGGCCAGAAGCTGGGCCACGGCGTCTGGGACCTGCTGTACGACCGCACCTGACGATCGCCTGAGGACGCCGCGCCCCACATGGATACCGCGCTGACGCTGACCAACGACATGAAGCTCGTGCTCGGGCTGGTCGGCTTCACGATGGCGATGTTCCTGTTCGAGCGCATCCGCGCCGACGTGGTCGCGCTGGTGGTGCTGGTGGTGCTTGGTGTCACTGGGCTGATCGCGCCGGAGGAGATCTTCGGCGGTTTCTCCGGTAACGCGGTGATGAGCATCATCGCCACCACCATCCTCGGTGCGGGCCTGGACCGCACCGGGGCGCTGAACCGGCTGGCGGCCTGGCTGCTGCGGCGCGGCCACGGTGTCGAGCAACGGCTGCTGATGATGACCACCGCCATCGCCGGCCTGAACTCCTCCTTCATGCAGAACCCGTCGGTGATGGCGTTGTATCTGCCGGTTGCCTCACGACTGGCAGCGCGCACCGGGCTGACGATGCAGCGCCTGCTGCTGCCGATCTCGGCGGCGATCGTGATGGGCGGTGCACTGACCATGGTCGGCAATTCGCCGCTGATCCTGCTGAACGATCTGCTGGCCTCGGCCAACAACAACCTTCCCTCCGGCCTGGCCACCATCGAGCCGCTGCGCATGTTCGCGCCGCTGCCGATCGGTGTGGCGTTGCTGATCGCTTCGTTGCTGTACTTCCGCTACTACGGCGACCGCAAGCTGATCGAAGAGGAAAGCCTGGTCAATGACGGGGTCACCCCGGCGCGCACCGAGAGCTACTTCGCCAAGACCTATGGCATCGAAGGCGATGTGTTCGAGCTGGTGGTGACCGCCGAGAGCCCGCTGGTGGGCATGACCCTGGGCGAGGCCGAGACCCTGCACGATGCGCCGCTGCTGCTGGCCCTGAAGACCGGCAACGACACCCGCCTGGCACCGCCGGCGGAGATGCGCATCTGGGTCGGCAGCGTGCTCGGTGCGATGGGACCGCGCCAGCAGATCAGCGACTTCGCGCAGAACCAGTTCCTGCGCATGTCCTCGCGCCTGAAGCACCTGGGTGACCTGTTCAACCCCAGCCGCGCCGGCATTTCCGAGGCAGTGGTGCCACCGACCTCGAACGTGATCGGCAAGAGTGCGGCCGATCTGCGACTTCGCAAGGAGCGCGGCATCAGCCTGCTGGCGATCAACCGCGACAAGCAGGTGATCCGCGAGGACGTGCGCGACGTGCAGCTGCGCGCCGGCGACATGCTGGTGTTCCACAGCATCTGGACCGACCTGGCGCAGGCCGCGCGCAGCCGCGACTTCGTGGTGGTGACCGACTATCCGACCGGCGAGCAGCGCCCGCACAAGTTCAAGATTGCGATGGCGATCTTCGCGCTGACCATCCTGATCGCGCTGACCAGCAAGCTGCCGGTGGCGCTGACGCTGATGACCGGCGTGGCCGGCATGCTGCTGACCGGCGTGCTGCGCATGGACGAGGCGTATGCCTCGATCAACTGGAAGACGGTGTTCATGATGGCCGGGCTGATTCCGCTCGGCTGGGCGATGGACTCCAGCGGTGCGGCCGCGTGGGTGGCCGGCCATACCATCGACAAGCTGCCGACCGGCATTCCGGTGTGGGTGCTGGAGGTGGCGCTGGCGCTGCTGACCACGGCGTTCTCGCTGGTGATCAGCCATGTGGGTGCGACCATCGTGATGGTGCCGATCGCGGTGAACCTGGCACTGGCGGCGGGGGGCAACCCGACCGCGTTCGCGCTGATCGTGGCGCTGTCGGCGTCCAACAACCTGATGACGGCCTCCAACCCGGTGATCTCGATGATCACTGGCCCGGCCAACTACACCCCGCGCGAGATGTGGCGGGTCGGCGGCCCGCTGTCGCTGATCTATACCTGCGTGGTGGTGCTGATGATCAACCTGATGTTCTGAGGTTGGGGGCTGTTTGCAGGGCTGCGCCCTGCACCCGCAGAAGCCGAAGCAACAGCAACAGCAATAGCAACAGCAACAGCGTGCATTCCGTGGGATGGC
>NZ_KV791447.1:0-13343 GCF_001807895.1 Stenotrophomonas sp. HMSC10F07 | reverse complement strand
CACCCACACCGCCCCGCCATCCCACGGATAGCCGCTGTTGCTGTTGCTTTGGCTGTTGCTTCGGCTCTTGCACTTGCTTTGGCGGGTGCAGGGCGCAGCCCTGCCGACCCCCCTCAAATGTCTGTGGGAGCCAGCCCGTACTGCTCGGCAAAGCGCTTGCTGAAACTGGCCGCAGAGCGGTAGCCCGCGCGTGCGGCCACGGTCTTCAGCGGCAGGTCGGTGGTGTAGAGCAGCTGCATGCCATGCGCCAGCCGGGCCTCGGTGAGCAGCTGGCGCAGGCTGGTGTCCTCGGCGGCGAGCCGACGGCGCAGGGTCGCGCCGCTCAGCGCGAACAGCGCTTCCACATCGCGCGATTGCCAGTCGCGAGCGGGTTCGGCGGCGATGCGGTCGCGGATCTGTTCGCCCAGGCTCGGCGCCTGCGGCAGCAGCAGGTTGCCGTGGCCCTGCCGGCACAGGGTCAGTACCAACGAGGCCAGGGCCAGCCGCGCTTCGCTGTAACGGCCGTCCTGCAGCGATTGCCGCCACTGGCGCAGCACCGCGCCATGATCGATCAACGGCAGCCGCGCCATCGCATGACCGGCGGCGGGAAGCTCCCCGCTCCACAGCGTGCGTGCGGCCGCCAGCACTTCGGCACACAGCGGCACGATGGCGCTGAGGTAGCGGCCACTGCGTGGGTCGGGGGTGTTGACCACATCGATGCGGCAGCGCTGGGTCAGCAGCAGGATGTCGCCGGGCATGAACTCCAGCGACTGGTGCGCGGTACGCACCTGCTTGCGTCCTTCCAGCAGGATCGCGAACTGTGGTTGTGGAATCTCCACCGAGCTGGCGCCATGTTCGCGCCGAGCGGTGATGCACGCATAACCTTCGGCGCGTGCGCAGCCGGCCAGGCTGGCCATCTCGGCCAGCAGTGCGGTGGCCGGTGGCAGCATGGCGGTCATGACACGTGGGCACCGAACAGGCGACCGACGCCGGCCGCCGCGGCCATCGCCAATGCGCCCCAGAACATCACCCGGATCGCGCCGCGAACCGGCGGTGCGCCGCCGGCCCTGGCCGCCACTGCGCCGGTCAGGCACAGGCCGAGCAGGGTACTGGCCGTGGTCATCAGTGCGACCCTGTCGGCCGGCGCGAGCAGGGCGGTCAGCACCGGCAGCGCCGCGCCGCAGGTGAACGCACCGGCCGAGGCCAGCGCTGCCTGCAGCGGGCGGGCGCGCAGGGTATCGGTGATGCCCAGTTCGTCGCGGGCGTGGGCACCCAGCGCATCATGGGCGGTGAGCTGTTCGGCCACCTGCCGTGCCAGCGCAGGCTCCAGGCCGCGGTGGCGGTAGATCGCGGCCAGCTCCTCCAGCTCGCTGTGCGGATTTTCGCGCAGCTCGCGCTTTTCCATTGCCAGGTCTGCGTCCTCGGTGTCGGCCTGGGTCTGTACCGAGACGTACTCGCCGGCGGCCATCGACATCGCGCCGGCCACGGTGCCGGCCACGCCGGTGGCGAGGATGGTGGTAGCGGAGGCGCCGCCGGCGGCCACGCCGACCACCAGGCCGGCCACCGAGACGATGCCATCATTGGCGCCCAGCACGGCGGCACGCAGCCAGCCGACGCGCTCGGAGCGGTGCAGTTCGGGATGTCGTGAATGGCGGCTCATGTCGTTGAGTGTACGAGGGTCAAGAGGGCGTCGGTAGGATGCTGAAACCCGTCACCGTCGCATGACGCAACGGGGTGCCACGCTATAGTGCGCCCTTGCGATGGAAGGCCCCGGGCCCCACATCCCCTGCCACTGTCCAGCGAGCCACCCCCTTGTCGAGCCCCAGCCACGTCGCCGATACCCCCATTACCGACCGCTCGCAGCTGGTGGAGGTGATCGCCTCCGGCGAGAAACCCCGTGCGCAGTGGCGCATTGGTACCGAGCACGAGAAGTTCGGATTCCGCCTGGATGACCTGCGGCCGCCGACCTTCGAGGGCGAGCGTGGCATCGAAGCGCTGCTCAACGGCCTGGTCCGCTTCGGCTGGGAGCCGGTGCAGGAGAACGGCAACACCATCGCCCTGCTGCGCGATGGGGCCTCGGTGACGCTGGAGCCGGCCGGTCAGCTGGAACTGTCCGGCGCGGCGCTGGAGACCATCCACCAGACCTGCGTGGAGACCGGCACCCACCTCAACGAAGTGGCGCAGGTGGCCGGCGAACTGCAGTTGGGTTTCCTCGGCATGGGCTTTCAGCCGAAGTGGAAGCGCGATGAAATGCCGTGGATGCCGAAGGGCCGCTACAAGATCATGCGCGCGTACATGCCCAAGGTCGGTTCGCTGGGCCTGGACATGATGACCCGCACCTGCACGGTGCAGGTGAACCTGGACTACGCCACCGAGGCGGACATGGTGAAGAAGTTCCGCGTGTCGCTGGCGCTGCAGCCGATCGCCACCGCGCTGTTTGCCGATTCGCCGTTCACCGAAGGCAAGCCGAACGGCTACCTGAGCTATCGCTCGCACATCTGGACCGACACCGACGTCGATCGCACCGGCATGCTCGACTTCGTGTTCGAGGACGGCTTCGGTTACGAGCGCTATGTCGATTACCTGCTCGACGTGCCGATGTATTTCTCCTACCGCGATGGCATCTACCACGATGCCAGCGGGCAGAGCTTCCGTGATTTCATGCAGGCCAGGCTGCCGGTGCTGCCGGGCGCGCTGCCGACGCTGCGCGACTGGTCGGACCACATGACCACCGCGTTCCCGGAAGTGCGCCTGAAGAAGTACCTGGAAATGCGCGGCGCTGATGGTGGCCCGTGGAGCCGCCTGTGTGCGCTGCCGGCGTTCTGGGTGGGCCTGCTGTACGACGACACTGCGCTGGATGCTGCCTGGGACCTGGTGCGTGACTTCACCCTGGCCGAGCGCCATGCGCTGCGTGACGGCGTGCCGAAGCATGCAATGAACCTGCCGTTCCGCAACGGCACCGTGCGTGACCTGGCCCGGGAAGCGGTCAGGATTTCCGTGGAAGGCCTCAAGCGCCGTGCGGCGCGCAATGCCGACGGCCAGGACGAAAGCAAGTTCCTGGACGTGCTGCAGGAGATTGTCGAATCCGGCCTGACCCCGGCCGAGCGCAAGCTGGCGCTGTTCCATGGCCGCTGGCATGGTGACGTCGATCCGGTGTTCCGCGAGTTCGCGTATTGATGATGTTGGGTGGGTGCCGACCTTGGTCGGCACGCGATGAAAAAACCCCGGCATTGCCGGGGTTTTTCATTTCCAGATCCGTCCTGGTTCAGGCCGCGTTCTTCAACGTCGCCATGTCGATCACGAAGCGGTAGCGCACATCGTTCTTCGCCATGCGCTCCCAGGCTTCGTTGACGTTCCTGATGTCGATCATCTCGACGTCGCTGACGATGCCGTGCTCGGCGCAGAAGTCCATCATTTCCTGGGTTTCGGCCATGCCACCGATCGCCGAGCCGGTCAGGTGCTTGCGGCCGAAGATCACGCTGCCGCCGGTCAGCGGCGGGTCCAGTTCGGTCAGCACGCCCACCAGGCACATGGTGGCCTCGCGCTTGAGCAGGCCCATGTACGGGTTGGTGTCATGGCCAACCGGGATGGTGTTGAGCAGGAAGTCGAAGCTGCCGGCGTGCGCCTTCATCTGCGCGGCATCGCGCGAGACCAGCACCTCATCGGCGCCCAGGCGCTTGGCGTCGGCGCCCTTTTCCGGGGTGGTGGTGATCATCACCACGTGCGCGCCGAGTGCCTTGGCGAACTTCACGCCCATGTGGCCGAGGCCACCGAGGCCGATCACGCCGACCTTCTGGCCCGGGCCGACCTTCCAATGGCGCAGCGGCGACCACGTGGTAATGCCGGCGCACAGCAGCGGTGCGGCCGCCTTCAGGTCGAGGGTATCGGAGACCTTCACCACGAAGCGCTGCTCTACCACCACGTGGTCGGAATAGCCGCCGTAGGTCGGCGCGCCGCTTTCGCGTTCACGGCCGTTGTAGGTCCAGGTCGCGCCCTCGGCGCAGTACTGCTCCAGGTCGTGCTCGCAGGCATCGCAGTGGCGGCAGGAGTCGACCATGCAGCCGACGCCGGCGTGGTCGCCGACCTTGAAGCGGGTGACGTTGCTGCCGACCTCGGTCACGCGGCCGATGATCTCGTGGCCCGGCACCATCGGGTAGATCGAGCCACCCCAGTCATCGCGGGCCTGGTGCAGGTCGGAATGGCAGATGCCGCTGTAGAGGATCTCGATGCGCACATCGTCGGGACCGACCGCACGGCGTTCGAACTCATAGGGGACCAGCGGAGCGGTATGGGAATGGGCGGCGTAACCACGGGCGAGGGACATGGGGAATCCTTGGCAGGGTTTATCGAAAGGCGCTTTACAATACGCCGCGTTCCCAACGGCAAGAAGCATGGATATCGGCATGATTCATCAAGTAAAACTGCACAATCATGGCCACTGACAACCTTTCCCACCTGGCCGCGTTCGCGGCGGTTGCCCGCCACCGCAGCTTCCGCCGCGCCGGCGCCGAGCTGGCGCTGTCGACCTCGGCGGTGAGCTATGCGATCCGCGCGCTGGAAGAACGACTGGGCGTGGGCCTGTTCCACCGCACCACGCGCAGCGTGGCCCTGACCGAGGCCGGGCAGCGCCTGCTGGAGCGCCTGCAGCCGGCGCTGGGGCAGGTGCATGACGCGCTGGAAGAAATGAACCACTTCCGTGCCGCCCCGGCCGGCCTGCTGCGCATCAACGCCACCCGGGCGGCGGTGGCGACCCAGCTGCGGCCTCGGCTGGCGCGCTTCCTGCACGCTCACCCCGATGTACGCGTCGAGCTGACCGAAAATGATGGGCTGGTCGATATCGTCGCCGAGGGCTACGACGCGGGCGTGCGCCTGCACGAATTCGTGCCCGAGGACATGGTGGCGGTGCCGATGGGGCCGCCTCTGCGTGGGCTGATCGTCGGCTCGCCGGACTACCTGCGGCGACACCCGGCGCCGCAGCATCCGCGCGACCTGGCCGCGCATGAATGCATCCGCTTCCGCTTTGCCAGCGGGCATCTGTACAAATGGCAGTTCGAGCGTAGCGGGCAAGCGCTGGAGATCGACGTGCCGGGCCGGCTGACGTTGAGCGAGCAGGGCACCGTGGTTGGTGCAGTGCTTGATGGCATCGGCCTGGCCTACGTGCTGGAAGACACCGCGCGGCCGTATATCGGATCGGGGCAGATGGTGGCGGTACTGGAAGACTGGAGCGAGCCGTTCGCCGGGTTCGCGCTGTACTACCCGAAGCAGCGGCAGATGCCCGGAGCGCTGCGCGCGTTCGTCGACATGCTGCGGGAGTGACGTGCGGTGGTTCGCATCCACGCCGTGCGTGGATCTACTGCCGAACGACAACCTCCACGCGTTGCTTGAAGCGGATCAGTAGATCCGCGCCATGCGTGGATTGGCGCCCGCAATGCAGACGGCAATTCACTCGACCAGCGCGTCGTAGCCTTCGCCACTGAACTGGATCAGGCAGAAGCCGTGCCCGAACGGATCGGCCAGCACGGCGATACGGCCCCAGCGGCGCTCGCGCACCGGTTGCTCGAGCATCGCCCCGGCCGCGACCGCACGCATCAACGCGGCATCGATGTCTTCCACCACCCAGTCCAGGTGCAGCGGGGTCCAGTGGCGCTCGTAGTCACGCACATCGCCGTCTTCGGTGGCGGCGCTGCCAGCCTCGTTCTGCAGCAGGTAGAGCGGTGTTGGCCCACCAAGCAGTTCCACCGCGCCGGTACCGAGCCGACGACCGATGCGCAACCCGAACGCGGCCAGGTAGAACGCTTCGGCCGCGGCCAGGTCGGGCACGTCGATGTTGACGATGAAGTTGCGGGCAGTGGCGTTCATGGCAATGATTTCCAGCATCCGTTGGTTGCAGTCTAGTCCCGCCACCTGCTGCTGCCGGTTCATCTCCTGCGCGGATTCGGGCAAGCTGGGCGGCCTCCATCGACAAGGACATCCATGAGCGCGCTATCCGACATCGAACAGGCCACCGGCCAGGCCTTCCCGCCCCTGTTCAAGCAGTTGCATGCAGCGGGTCGGTTGAGCTGGGGCACTCCCCATCCGGATTGGTCTGAGGTGGTGTTCCCGACGCTGCAGGCGGATCCACCGGTGTTGCTATACGCCCAGGATTACGAGCCGTTGGAACACGACGAGCTGCTGGAGGCGTGGCAGGAGCTGACCGCCGAGGATCACTACAATCCCCTGCGCACTGACCTGCAACTGCTGCCCTTTGCGCGGACCGGCGCGGGTGACAGCTACTGCTTCTGGAGCAACGCGCCCGGTTCTGGCGAACCACCTGTGGTGATGGTGTGGCATGACGACGACCGTGCCGATGTGCTGGCCGCCAGCTACCAGGATTTCCTGTTCCGCAAGATGGTCGAAGCAGTTGCTGACTACCAGCGGCCGTATACGCTGCTGTCGCATGGCGAGCTGGCCGGCAATCTGCAGCGCTGGCTGCAGTCCCACCAGTCCTTCCTTCGCGGGGACCAGTACGCGGCGTTGCAGCAGCTGTTTGCCCGCGTTGACGATATTGAAGAAGGAAACATCAGCGAAGACGACGCACAGGCCATCGTCGTTGAAGTGATCGGCTTCGAGCGGTTGGACGAGTCGTTCGCTTACGTGCGCGAGGAGGCTTGAACCAAGGGTCGGAGCCCCACCTGTGGCGGGGATCCGACCCTGTGCGGGATCAGCCTGCGGCCGGGTAATCGAGGTAGCCTGCCTCGCCGCCCCCGTAATAGGTGCTGCGGTCCGGCGTGGCCAGCGCGACGTTGCGCTGCAGGCGCTCGACCAGATCCGGGTTGGCGATGAACGGCTGGCCGAACGCGGCCAGGTCGATGGTGCCCGCTTCGGCCAGCTGCAGGGCGCGTTCGCGGGTCATGCCACCTGCCAGGATGACGGTGCCGCCGTAGGCCTGCTTGAACTGCCGCAGGAACACCTCGCCCAGTACCGACTGGCCCGCCTGCAGGTTGTCGTTGAGATGCACATAGGCCAGGCCGCGCTTGCCCAGTTCCTCGGCCAGGTACAGGTAGGTGGCCTCGTTGTCGGGGTAGAACGGCATGTCGAAGGTGAGGTTGTTCGGCGCCAGGCGCACGCCGATGCGCTGCGCACCGATGCGCTGGGCCATCGCATCGACGGTCTCCAGGATCAAGCGCGCACGATTGGGCAGCGAGCCGCCATGGCGGTCCTCGCGCTGGTTGATGAGCGGGTTGAGGAACTGTTCGAACAGGTAGCCGTTGGCGGCATGCAGTTCGATGCCATCGAAACCGGCGGCGATGGCGTTGTCGGCGCCGCGCGCGAAGTCGTCGACGATGCCGGGGATTTCGTCGGTGGCCAGCGTACGTGCCGGGGTGGGATCTGCGTGGCCGCGGCTGCCGTCTTCCAGATAGACGAACGAGGTGTTCTTCGGTGCGCTGGCCACCGGGCGCGTGCCGGCGCTGACCGGTTGCCCACCATCGGGCTGCAGCGAGGAATGCGACATGCGGCCCACGTGCCAGAGCTGGGCAAAGATCGTGCCCTGAGCGGCATGCACCGCCTCGGTGACGAGCTTCCACCCGGCGACCTGCTCGGCCGACCAGATACCCGGCACGTCGATGTAACCCTGGCCCTGCGGCGAGACCGGGGTGCCTTCACTGATGATCAGGCCGGCGCTGGCGCGCTGCCGGTAGTACTGCGCGGTGAGTTCATTGGCCACCGCGCCGGGGTTGCGGGCACGGGTCATCGGGGCCATCACGATGCGGTTGCGCAGGGCGGTGCCTGCCAGATCGAAGGGGCGGAACAGGGCGGCGGTCATGTCGGTCATCTCGGTGCGGGGGGAGGCGCCAGCGGCGCGATGCACACAGGATGGAGTTGACATGCAGGCGCATAAAGCGCTTCGATCTCCCTAGATGCGGGACGATTTGTCCCCAATGGAGCGCGATAGATGCTGCCGCTGGAATCATTGAATGGCCTGGTCACGTTCGTTACCACGGCCCGCTCAGGCAGCTTCACCGAGGCTGCCGACGCGCTGGGCATCTCGCGCTCGGCGGTGGGCAAGGCCATCGCCCGGCTGGAAGCGCGGCTGGGCGTGCGCCTGTTCCACCGCACCACGCGGCGCATCGCGCTGACCACCGACGGCGAAGCGTACTACGCATCGTGTGCGGCGGCGCTGGAAGAAATCTCCGCCGCCGAGGCCTGCCTGGGGTCGGCCGGCCTGCCCAGCGGACGGCTGCGCATCGACATGCCATCCTCGTTCGGGCGCCTGGTGGTGCTGCCGGTGCTGCTGCGCCTGTGCCGGCAATACCCGGACCTGCAACTGACGATGACCTTCACCGATCACTTCGTCGATCCGGTCGAAGAGGGCATCGACCTGCTGATCCGCTTCGGCGGATTGCACCAGGCCGAACATCTGGTCGCGCGCCGGCTGGGTCGCCAACGACTGGTCACCTGCGCATCGCCGGAGTACCTGCGGGCGCATGGCGTGCCGGGCAGCGTGGAGGAACTGTCGCAGCACCGCAGCATCGTTGGTTTCCGCCACGGCCAGCCGGTGGCGTGGCGGATCGGCAGGGACGATGCCGAGGGAACGTTCATCCCGAATGCGACCTACCAGCTCAACGATGGTGACGCGGTGATCGATGCGGCCATCGCTGGGCTGGGCATCTGCCAGATGCCCATTTCACTGGTGCGCCGTCATCTGGATTCCGGCGCGCTGCAATCGGTGCTGGATGCGCACATGCAGCGGCATATCGACATCCATGCGCTGTGGCCACCGACCCGCCACCTGCGGCCGAAGGTGCGCTACGTGGTGGATGAGCTGGCGCGGTTGGCGGGTGAGGGATTGTTCGACTGAGCTGGCCACGATTGAGTTCCTGCTGGCTGCTTGTATACTATCCCCCAGTATAGTTCCTGGGTGGTTCGCCATGCCGCACTCCCCCGAAGAGAAGAAGAAGGTCCTGGCCCGCGTGCGCCGCATCCGCGGCCAGTGCGATGCGCTTGACCGCGCGCTGGAAGCCGGCGCCGACTGCGGGCCAGTGCTGCAGCAGATCGCCGCCATCCGTGGCGCGGTCAACGGCCTGATGTCCGAGGTGATGGAGGCCCATCTGCGCGAGGAATTCGGCCAGCCCGCTGCCTCCGACGAGCAACGCGCCGAACGCGTGCGCGACATGAGCGCGTTGATCCGCTCGTACCTGAAATAAACGACGGCGCAACATGGCGCCGCCCATCCTGTCATTGCCTGTCCCTGGAGAAGCCATCATGAAGTCCCGTGCCGCCGTCGCCTTTGGTCCCGGCCAGCCGCTGCAGATCGTCGAGATCGACGTCGCCCCGCCGAAGAAGGGCGAAGTGCTGGTGAAGATCACCCATACCGGTGTCTGCCACACCGATGCGTTCACCCTGTCCGGCGATGACCCGGAAGGCCTGTTCCCGGTGGTGCTGGGCCATGAAGGCGCCGGCATCGTGGTGGAAGTGGGCGAGGGCGTGACCAGCGTCAAGCCGGGCGACCACGTGATTCCGCTGTATACCGCCGAGTGCGGCGAGTGCCTGTTCTGCAAGAGCGGCAAGACCAACCTGTGCGTATCGGTGCGTGCCACCCAGGGCAAGGGCGTGATGCCCGACGGCACCAGCCGCTTCAGCTACAACGGCGAGCCGCTGTACCACTACATGGGCTGCTCGACCTTCAGTGAGTACACCGTCGTTGCCGAAGTCTCGCTGGCGAAGATCAACCCGGACGCCAACCCGGAACACGTCTGCCTGCTCGGCTGCGGTGTCACCACCGGCATCGGCGCGGTGCACAACACCGCCAAGGTGCAGGAAGGTGACAGCGTGGCGGTGTTCGGCTTGGGTGGCATCGGCCTGGCGGTGATCCAGGGTGCGCGCCAGGCCAAGGCCGGCCGCATCATCGCGGTGGACACCAATCCGTCCAAGTTCGAACTGGCGCGCGAATTCGGCGCCACCGACTGCATCAACCCGAAGGACTTCGACAAGCCGATCCAGCAGGTCATCGTTGAAATGACCACCTGGGGCGTGGACCACAGCTTCGAGTGCATCGGCAACGTCAACGTGATGCGTGCGGCGCTGGAATGCGCGCACCGTGGCTGGGGCCAGAGCGTGGTGATCGGCGTGGCCGGTGCCGGGCAGGAGATCTCCACCCGCCCGTTCCAGCTGGTGACCGGCCGCAAGTGGATGGGCACTGCCTTCGGTGGCGTGAAGGGCCGCAGCCAGCTGCCAGGCATGGTCGAGGACGCGATGAAGGGCGACATCGAACTGGCCCCGTTCGTCACCCACACCATGGGCCTGGACAAGATCAACGATGCCTTCGACCTGATGCATGAAGGCAAGTCGATCCGTTCGGTGGTCCATTACTGAGCCGCAGCGTGGGCTGGTTCGATGCCTTGCGCAGGCCGTGTGCGGAAGATCCGCGCGCGGCCCTGGTTGATCCGATCGAGCAGGCGTTGCGCGTGCTGGGTTGGGTCGAAGGCGTCGTGGGTCCGCCGCGCGCAGTGGACTCACCCTTCGGCATTGGTGAAATGCCGTTCGAGCACTGGCTGGCGCAGGTGTTCCTGCCGCGCCTGCACGAAGCCCGCGCCGATGGCCAATGGCCACCGCGCAGTGACGTGGCGGTCGCGGCGTACCGCAACCTGGACGGCCAGCCTGGTGTCGAACCGCTGCTGCGCCTGCTGTCGCAGCTGGATGAGTTGATCAACACACGTGACGGCTGACGCCGGCACGCAGGAGAGTTCCATGGAACGTATTGAACACCGCGCCTGTTTCGGCGGTTGGCAGGATGTTTACCGCCATCGTTCGACCACGCTGGGCTGCGACATGCAGTTCGCCGTGTACCTGCCGCCGCAGGCGGAAACGCAGAAGCTGCCGGTGCTGTATTGGCTGAGCGGGCTGACCTGCACCGAGCAGAATTTCATCACCAAGGCCGGTGCGCAGCGCTATGCAGCCGAGCACGGCGTAATCATCGTCGCGCCGGATACCAGCCCGCGCGGTGATGACGTGGCCGATGCCGAGGGCTATGACCTGGGCAAGGGGGCGGGGTTCTACCTCAACGCCACCCGTGCACCGTGGGCGAAGCACTACCGCATGCATGACTATGTGGCGCAGGAACTGCCGGCGCTGATCGAGGCGAACTTCCCGGTCACCGGCGCGCGTGGCATCAGCGGCCACTCGATGGGTGGCCATGGTGCGCTGGTGATCGCGCTGCGCAACCCGGGGCGCTACCGCAGTGTGTCGGCGTTCTCGCCGATCGTCGCGCCCAGCCACGTACCGTGGGGGCAGAAGGCGTTCACGGCTTATCTGGGTGACAACCCAGCCGACTGGGCGCAGTGGGACGCGTGTGCGTTGCTGGCGACGGCCAGCGAGCGCCTGCCGTTGCTGGTCGACCAGGGCGAGGCGGACGAGTTCCTGCAGACCCAGCTGCAGCCGCAGCGCCTGCAGGAGGCCTGCGCCGCAGCCGGCCATCCGCTGACCCTGCGCCTGCAGCCGGGCTACGACCACAGCTACTATTTCATCGCCAGCTTCATCGGCGAGCACGTCGCCCACCACGCTCGCGCCCTGCACGCCTGAGGGCTTTCCGGTAGTGCCGGCCGCTGGCCGGCAATCCCAGGGGAACACAGGGCTGCGGGTTGCCGGCCAGCGGCCGGCACTACCGTGGCGGTGCACGCAGACTGTCGTTTTGCCGCAATGGATCACGCCGCCGTGGCGCGCCGGCGCGTTATGGTGCGCCCATACGGCTTTGTGGATCGGGGGATGCATGCCGGTAGTGCTGGCGCTGCTGTATGTGCTGTGCCATGGCCTGGTGCTGACCCTGTGGCCGGGCCCCGCCGGGGCGGGATCGTTCGTGTTCCTGACCGGTGCTCCCTTGCTGGCGGCGACCGCCTGCCTGTGGCGGGCGCGCCGCGACAAGGCGGCGCTCGGCTGGCGCGCCACGGCAGCGGCGCTGCTGCTGTGGGCCGGCGGCATGGCCTTCAACATGATCGACGCGCTGGGGGCTGGGCGTGCAGACATCACCCCTCGCGCCAGCCTGTTCCTGTATGTGCTCTACGGCGTCCCCCTTGTGTTCATCCTGGCCCGCGCGCGACGCGAGCGGCTGAGCATCAGCTTGATCGATGCGGCCATGGCGGCACTGATGGGCATGCTGTTCTTCGTGCATGCGCAGTCCTTTGCTGACCGGGTCGAGAGTGACCCGCTGGCGTTGTCGAACATGCAGCGCATGTTCGACATCCAGAACCTGTGCATTGCCGGCTTTGCGGTGGTGCGCTGGCTGGCCGGCGACATCCCCGAGCGGCGCAGCTTCTTCCGGGTGCTGGCGCTGTACGCATTGGTCTATCTGCTGGTCGCCTACTACATCAACCATTACACCTCGGAAGACGCTTTCGGCGCCTACAACGATCTGCTGATCGATCTGCCGTTCCTGCTGCTGACGCTGCTGGCGCTGAGCCAGGCACCCGTACCGGTCTTCGTGCCGCATCCTCGGATGGCGCGCACGGTACAGGCGGCGGGTCCGATGATCCTGCCGTTGCTGCTGCTGGTGGTCGGCACCCTGGTGGTCGACCACGCGCGGCCTCTGGCAGTCACCGGCTTCGTGGTGGCGACGCTGGGCTTCGGCCTGCGCAGCATCCTGTTGCAGGTGGACCTGATGGAACGGCAGGCCTCACTGGACAAGCTGGCGCGGCAGGATGGCCTGACCGGGGTGGCCAACCGCCGCGAGTTCGACGCGTTGCTGTTGGCTGAGTGGAACCGCGCACGACGCAGTGGCACCGAGCTGGGCTTGCTGCTGCTGGATATCGATCACTTCAAGGCCTTCAACGATCGTCATGGCCATCCTGCCGGAGATCGCTGCCTGCAGGCCGTGGCCGCAGTCCTGAAGGCCAATGCCGGCCGCGCCGGTGACAGCGTCGCACGCTATGGCGGCGAGGAATTTGCGGTGATCGTGCCCGGGAGTGCCTTGTCGGGCGTGCTGGCGCTGGCCGAACGCCTGCGCGGGGCGGTGGAAGCGCTGCCGTTGCCGGAAGGATCGGTCAGTATCAGCATCGGCGTGGGCTACCTGCATCCGCCGGCCCTGGCCAGTGCCGATCAGTTGCTGGCGGACGCCGATGCCGGCCTGTACGCCGCCAAGCGTGCAGGCCGCAACCAGGTGGTCCTGCATGCGCACGTGCTGGACGACGAAGGCAGCGCGCACGGCAGGATGGACTGCTGAGCGCGACCAGCCCGTGGCGTGCTGACGGCGTGGTGTCGTCAAACCGCCTGATCGTGTGCTCCCAGGCCAATCCAGTTCGCCGCTGGTCGTACAGAACCAGCCTGCTGGGCGTACCGCCCGTCCAGGGACATCGCGCTGGGTAGTGCCGGCCGCTGGCCGGCATCTCCTCGGT
>NZ_KV791446.1:67209-172967 GCF_001807895.1 Stenotrophomonas sp. HMSC10F07 | reverse complement strand
GGTAGTGCCGGCCGCTGGCCGGCAACCCCGGCATCCTTGTACGTCCAGTGGGTTGCCGGCCAGCGGCCGGCACTACCCTGTGACCGAGCCGCTGCCTCAGCGCAGCTGGCTCTCGGCGAATTCCCAGTTGACCATCTGCCAGAAGGCATCCAGGTAACGCGCGCGATCATTCTGGTAATCGGTGTAGTAGGCGTGCTCCCAGACATCGCAGCACAGCAGCGGGGTGCTTTCGCCGGTCAGTGGCGTGCCGGCGTTGCGGGTGGCCTGGATGCCGAGCTGGCCACCGGGGTGCTGCACCAGCCACACCCAGCCCGAGCCGAACAGGCCCAGCGCGGTGCGGTTGAATTCCTCGCGCAGGCGCTGCGCATCACCGAACTGGCGCTTGACCAGCTCGCCCAGCCGGCCCTGCGGCTCGCCGCCGCCGCGCGGGCGCAGGCACTGCCAGTAGAACCCGTGGTTCCAGGCCTGGGCGGCCGCATCGAACAGCGTGCCCTGGGCATGGCGCACGATCTCTTCCAGTGACGCCTCCTCCCACTCGGTGCCGAGAGTGCCGGCGTTGACCGCGTCGACGTAGGCGCGGTGGTGGCGGCCGTGATGCAACTCAACGGTCTGCGCGGACAGGTGGGGCTGCAGGGAGCCGGGGAGGTAGGGCAGGGCAGGCAATTCGACGGGCATGGACAGGTTCGTGGCCAGGGGGACGGCGGCAGCCTGTTCCATCCGCTTACAATGGCGGCTACCGTGGGCAGTCTAGCCGACCATCACGGTCGGTTTGTCCGGCGAAGCAAGGAGTGTGGTTGTGGCGGTAATGCAGCAAATCCAGGCCGAGGTCGATCGTTACCCGCTCGTGCTGTTCATGAAGGGCACCCCGCAATACCCGATGTGCGGCTTTTCCAGTCGCGCCGTGCAGGCGTTGATGGCAGCCGGCGCCGTCACCCTGCGCACAGTCAACGTGCTCGAAGAGCCGGAGATCCGCGCCAACCTGCCGCGCTTTTCCAATCTGCCGACCTTCCCGCAGCTGTTCATCAACGGTGAGTTGATCGGCGGCTGCGACATCGTCATGGAACTGTTTGAATCCGGCGAGCTCAAGCGCATCGTCGAAGAGGCGACCCAGGGATGAGTGCCTGGCCGTCGACGTCACCGACTGACGGGGCGATTGATGGCCGTCCGTTGCAGGATCGCGTCGTACTGGTCGCCGGCGCCGGGGGCGGGCTGGGCAGTGCCGCGGCGGTCGCCGCAGCGGCAGCCGGGGCCACCGTGGTACTGCTGGGACGCAAGCCGCGCCGGCTGGACCGGGTCTATGCCCAGGTCCAGGTGGTCGGTCCGGAACCTCTTCTGTACCCGCTGGACCTGGAAGGCGCCGGCCCCGATGACTATGCCGAACTGGCCCAGGCCCTGCAGCGCGAGCTGGGGCGGCTGGATGGACTACTGGTCTGCGCCGCGCATTTCCCCGGGCTGACTCCGTTTGAACTGGCTGACCCGGCCAGTTTCGCCCGCGCGGTCCATGTCACCCTGACGGCCCCGGCCTGGCTGGCCCAGGCCTGCCTGCCGCTGCTGCGGCAGCGCGAGGATGCCGCCTTGGTGTTCGCGGTCGATGCCCCCGACCGGGTGGGGCAGGCCTATTGGGGCGGGTACGGCGTGGCCCAGCACGGCCTGCGTGGCCTGATCGCCAGCCTGCACGATGAACTGGGCCGCAGTCCCGTCCGGGTCAGCGGCCTGTACCCCGGCCCCCTGCGCACGGCGCTGCGGGCACGTGCCTATTCCATCGACCAGGACCCGGCTGCGCAAGGCCCGGAAGCCGCGGCGGCCGCGGCGGTGACCCTGCTGTCCGCCGCTGGGAGCACCTGGCGCGGGCAGATTCTCGACGCCAGTGGGATGCCCCGGGAAAAGTGAGTCCCGTGGAAAGGCGGAGTGAAGAACCCGTCACGATTGCGTTGCGAACCGGTGCCGTTTGTCGCACAACCGTCACATTGATGGCGTAGCGTGTTAATCTAGTGTTAACCGTTAGGGCTGCCTTCAGCCGAGCGGTAGGGAACCCCAGATAACTCTCCGATCAGCCACCCGCAGGGCTGCTTGGATGCGCTTTTTTTCCGCCATCGCCAACTCGCATCGAGGCTACCGAAAAATGACCCACCCACTCCGGATGTCCAAGCTCACCCTTGGTCTCGTGGCTGCACTTGCTGCCGCTCCCGCCTTCGCCCAGAGCAGCACCTCCGCCGGTGTCGGCGGCCAGGTGATGTCCGCTGCAGGCCAGCCTGTCGCTGGCGCTGAAGTCACCATCACGCACACCGAGTCGGGCACTGTTTCGCGTGCCACCACCGATGCGTCGGGCCGATACAACGCGCGCGGCCTGCGCGTGGGTGGTCCGTACACCATCACCATCACCAAGTCCGGTGAAGGCACCAAGACCGAGGAAGGTGTGTACCTGAACCTGAACCAGGTCAACACCGTCAACGCCAACCTGGGCGGTGACCTGGCTGCAACCAACCTGGACGCGGTGAACGTTGTTGCCACCGCCGGCGGCCTGGACCTGTTCAGTGCCAACAAGATGGGCACCGGCACCAACGTGACCCGCGAAACGATGGATGCGCTGCCGTCGGCCAGCCGCAACATCCAGGACTACGTGCGTCTCGACCCGCGCATCTCGCAGGTCAGCAAGGCGGACGGCGCGATCTCGGCCGGCGGCCAGAACACCCGTTACAACGCCATCCGCATCGACGGCATCAGCGCCTCCGATCCGTTCGGCCTGGGTTCCAACAACCTGCCGACCGAGCGTCAGCCGGTGTCGATGGACGCCATCCAGGAAATCAACATCGACCTGGCCAACTACGACACCACCATCGCCGGTGGCACCGGCGCGGTGATCAACGCCGTGACCAAGTCGGGTACCAATGAATTCCACGGCACCGTGTACGGTTCGTACCGCGACAAGGACATGGTCCGCTCGCGCCTGGAAGGTGACAAGCAGGACTTCAACGGCTTCGAGGACGAGAAGACCTACGGCATGACCTTCGGCGGTCCGATCGTCAAGGACAAGCTGTTCTTCTTCACCAACTATGAAAAGTACGAGCGCTCGGCTGCCGGCGTCGCCCTGAGCGACACGCCGATCGGCCGTGGCACCATCACCCAGCAGCAGATCACCGACGTCCAGAACTTCCTGGGCAAGCTGGGCTACGACCCGGGCAGCCTGGCGGCGCCGAACAGCAAGACCGAGATCGAAGAGTATGCGGTCAAGCTGGACTGGAACATCAACGAGAACCACCGTGCGGCCCTGCGCTACAACAAGATGGAGCAGAACGTCGTTCGCTTCCCGCAGGTCAGCAGCAGCGCCATCTCGCTGAGCAACTTCTGGTACCAGCAGCCGACCCAGTACGAAACCTGGATGGGCGAACTGTTCAGTGACTGGTCCGAGAACTTCTCGACCGAGTTCAAGGTCTCGCACAAGGATTACTCGGCCAACCGCGTCCCGCTGGTCGACATGCCGCAGATCCGCATCAAGTCGGGCAACGATTCGCTGTACGTCGGTACCGAACAGAACACCCACGTCAACATCGTCGAGTCGAAGGAACTGAGCGCCTTTGGTGCCGGTACCTGGTACATCGGTGACCACACCGTCAAGTTCGGCTTCGATTACTCGAAGAATGACCTGATGAACTTCTACGGCCGCAACCTCAACGGCGTGTACGAATTCAACAGCGTCAACGATTTCCTGGCGGGCAAGGCTTCGCGCTACCAGCTGCGTGCTCCGCGCGCCGATGGCAGCCGCAGCGACATCCCGGCCGACTTCACCCTGAAGAACACCGGCGTGTTCGTGCAGGATACCTGGGCGATCAACTACAACCTGAACCTGATGTTCGGCGTGCGCATCGACATGCCTGACTTCAGCACCCAGCGCCTGTACAACCCGCGCATCGAGCAGCTGTACGGCTTCAACAACACCAAGCTGGTCGACAAGAACCTGGTGCAGCCGCGCGTCGGCTTCAACTACACCTTCGACAGCGATCGCCCGACCCAGCTGCGCGGTGGCGTGGGCCTGTTCGGCGGCGCCGCCCCGAACGTGTGGCTGGCAGGTGCCTACCAGAACACCGGCCTGAACTACATCGAGTACGACGAGCGCAGCATCCCGGCCGGTGCCTTCACTCCGGACGGCAACAACCCGTACATCCCGGCCGGTGGCCCGGCTTCGGCCCGTCAGAACGTCGACATCATCGCGCCGGGCACCCGCCTGCCGTCGGTGTGGAAGGCCAACCTGGCGTTCGACCATGAGCTGCCGTGGTACGGCATCGTCGCGTCGGCCGAAGTGCTGTTCACCAAGGTCAAGGACGGCATCTACTTCGACCGTCTGGACGTATCGGCGCCGACCGCCTTCGGTCAGGATGGCCGCGCGATCTACTGGAACGATGCCGGACGCAACTCGGCGAATACTCGCATCGATAAGGGTGTCGACTACGGCATCTCCACCGGTACCAAAAATGCAGTTGATCGTTTCAACCGTCCGAAGGATATCGGCGACGTTCTGGTCCTGCGCAACACCGACAAGGGCCGCGGCACCCAGGCCACCTTCTCGCTGGCCAAGCCGCTGACCGAGAACTGGGGCTGGTCGCTGGGTTACACCTACACCAAGTCCACCGAAGTCAGCCCGCTGTCCAGCTCGCAGAACACCTCGAACTGGAACAACACGCTGATCTTCAATGCCAACGAGAACGTGGCCTACAACTCGCGTTATGCGATGAAGGACCGCGTCACCGGCACCCTGGAGTGGAAGCACAACTTCTTCGGTGACAACGCCACCCGCGTCGGCCTGTTCTACGAAGGCCGTTCGGGCCGTCCGTACAGCTACATCTTCTACAACGATGCCAACGGCGACGGTGCCACCACCAACGACCTGTTCTACGTGCCGAAGGGTCCGGGCGACGTGCTGTTCACCGGCGGTGCCGCAATGGAGAAGCAGTTCTTCGACTGGCTGGCGCAGAACCCGGAACTCGATGCCTACCGTGGCAGCGTGGTCCCGGCCAACCGCCACCGCGCCTCGTGGGTCAACAGCTTCGACGTCCGCGTCAGCCAGGAATTCCCGGGCTTCATGAAGGGTCACAAGGGTGAAGTCGCCCTGGACATCATGAATGTCGGCAACCTGCTGAACAAGAAGTGGGGCCTGATCGACGACTACGGCTTCTACTCGACCCGTCGCGTTGCCAACTACGCAGGTATCGATCCGGCCACCGGCAAGTACGTGTACTCCTTCACTGGTTCGACCGACAACCCGTCGGTGCAGGAAAACAACAACGACAAGGGCAACACCGCCGTGTCGCGTTGGTCGATGCAGCTGACCCTGAAGTACAAGTTCTGATCCATCAGCGCTTGAAGCGGTAAGTGGAAACGGCCGGGGAAACCCGGCCGTTTCCCGTTCAGGCGAAAGTCCTTGCAGGGCGTGGGGCAACGGCGTAGCATCCAGAAATGTGCGCGGTGCCAACGCCGCCGATGCGGTCCCGGAATGGCGGACGCGGGTGGCACACATCCAACGGTCGGGTTTCCCGGCCGTTTTGCTTTTTAAGGGGGCGGCAGTACAGTCGGAAACCTTGAAGGAAGCGAAAAATTGGATATGACCACGAACGAAAAATCGGCCCGTGCACTGCCGGTGCAGGATGCCCGGATCTACCCGCGCGGTGGGCTGGATGTGCTGTCGCGGGCCGAGGTGGCACGCCTGCGCGATGCCTCCGCCGGCGGCATGCATGAGCTGCTGCGCCGCTGCGCGCTGGCCGTGCTGACCAGCGGCAGCGCCTCGGACGATCCGCGCGCCGCGCGCGATCTCTACCCTGATTTCGACATCCAGGTGGCGCAGCAGGATCGTGGCGTGCGCATCGATCTGGTCAACGCGCCGGCGATGGCCTTCGTCGACGGCGAGATCATCCGCGGCGTCGCCGAACTGCTGTTCGCCGTCGTGCGCGACCTGGCCTACATGGCCATCGAAATGGGCCCGGCCTACGCGGCCGAGCTGGAGTCATCCGAGGGCATCACCAACGCGGTGTTCGGCCTGCTGCGCAACGCGCGCATCCTCAATCCGGGTGATCCGAACCTGGTGGTGTGCTGGGGCGGACACTCGATCTCGCGCGACGAATACCTGTACACCAAGCAAGTGGGCTATGAACTGGGCCTGCGCGGCCTGGACATCTGCACCGGCTGTGGCCCGGGCGCGATGAAGGGCCCGATGAAGGGTGCCACCATCGCCCACGCCAAGCAGCGCCGCACCGTGACGCGTTACATCGGCCTGACCGAGCCGGGCATCATCGCCGCCGAGTCGCCGAACCCGATCGTCAACCACCTGGTGATCATGCCGGACATCGAGAAGCGCCTTGAGGCCTTCGTCCGCATCGGGCACGGCATCATCGTGTTCGCCGGTGGCGTCGGCACCGCCGAAGAGATCCTGTACCTGCTCGGCATCCTGCTGCGCGAGGAGAACAAGGACCTGCCGTTCCCGCTGATCCTGACCGGCCCGACGGTAGCGGCACCGTACTTCGAGCAGATTGATCGCTTCATCCGCCTGACCCTGGGCGATGCGGCTGCCGAGCGCTACGAGATCATCATCGGCGACCCGGTGGCGGTTGCGAAGAAGATGGCCACTGGCATCAAGCGCGTGCGCGAGCACCGCCTGGCGCAGAAGGACTCGTTCTTCTTCAACTGGTCGATCGAGATTCCGTGGGAGTACCAGCAGCCGTTCGTACCCACCCACGAAGCGATGGCGGCGTTGGACCTGCACCACGGGCGTGCCCCGCACGCGCTGGCGGCCGACCTGCGCCGCGCGTTCTCGGGCATCGTCGCCGGCAACGTGAAGGAAGACGGCATGCGCCGCATCGAGCAGTTCGGGCCGTTCCAGATCCACGGCGACCCGGACATGATGCAGGCGCTGGATGCGCTGCTGCGCGCCTTCGTCGAACAGCGCCGGATGAAGATCTCCGGCGAGTACCAGCCCTGCTACCAGGTGCTGGCCTGAACCCGGGCCGGCGCGATGGGGATCGCGCCGGCACTGGCAGGGAAGGGCGGGTCGTCAAGCCTTTGACGCCCGTCGCCCCGGATTGACCGTTCATCCTGCCGCCGCTTGCCGGTGGCGGGGCGATGGCCCATCGTGGCCACCAACACGCTGGGGAGCGTCCAATGTCTTTGCGCCGGCACAACGGCTTCACGCTGGTTGAACTGATGGTCACGCTGGCCGTCTTCGTGGTCCTGGCGTCGATCGCCTATCCGAGCTTCCGCGGCATGATCCGCTCGAACCGGCTGGCGACCGCCAACAACGAGCTGATCGCGCTGGCCAACCTGGCCCGCAGCGAAGGCATCCGCAACAGCAACGGTGGCGGCGTCTGTGGCAGCGCCGATGGCAAAGCCTGTGATGGCGACTGGTCCAAGGGGGTACTGGCCTGGTCGGACCTGGATGGCGACGGCCAGATGGGCAGCAATGACGTCGCGCTGCGCTTTTCACAGGGCAATCCGCAGCTGAGCGTAGTTGGCCCGCCGGGTGCGGTCATCGCCTTCGACGGGCGCGGCCGGCGCAGGGCGGTCGCCGATCAGACGCTGGTGCTGTCGCCGGATGCGTGCAAGGCCGGCGAATCGAAAAGCACCTTGACGATCAACCAATCCGGCCAGGTCCGGGTGACCAAGGGAACCTGCTCATGAGCCGCCGCAACCTGGCCCGCCCGCGTTCGTCGCAGGGGGGCTTCAGCCTGATCGAAGTGATGGTGGCGGTGCTGATCCTGGCATTCGGGCTGCTGGGCTTCGCCCTGCTGCAGACCACCAACGTCCGCTTCGTGCAGAGCGCGAACTACCGCACCCAGGCGACCAACCTGGCCAACGACCTGATCGAACTGATGCGCGCGCAGCGCACCGACACCCTGGCCGGTGGCGCCTATTCCTCGGCCTCGTTCTCGGCCGGCTCGGTGAAGCCCAGCGGCGCCTGCGCCTGGCCGACCGGCGCCGCCGTGACGCCGCAGGCGAACGTCGCGCGCTGGCAGTGCGAGGTCGCACGCACGCTGGGCGAGAAGGCCAGCGCACAGGTGACCTTCGTGCAGAGCACCGGCGAGGTCACCGTGGCCATCAGCTGGGGTGACCAGCGCTGGGATCCGAAGGACCCCGACAGCCTTACCACCTTCGGCCTGACGACCTTCCTGTGAACATGCCCATGAGTCCAATTTCGCGCACCCGAGGCCTGTCGCTGATCGAACTGATGATCGCCATGGTCATCGGCCTGGTCCTGATGCTGGGCGTCACCCAGATCTTCATCGCCTCGCGTGCGGCATCGCGCCTGTCCGAAGGTGCGGCCCGTACCCAGGAGAACGCGCGCTTCGCGCTGGACTTCCTGCAGCGTGACCTGCGCATGGCCGGCCACTTCGGCTGCGTCAACGACCAGGCTCATGTGGTCAAGAACACCGGCGATGTCGGTTATCACCTGGGCATCAGCTCGGGCAGTGGCGACCCGCAGGATTTCTCGGTTCCGGTGCAGGGGTATGAGGCGGCAGGTACGGCGCCGGGCGCCACCCTGACTCTAGGCCGCGCGTGGAGCGCGGCGCAGTCGGTGCCGAAGAGCATCGCCAACCTCAAGCCGGCGCCACTGCCGGGCAGCGACATCCTGGTGCTGCGCCTGATGAGTCCGGAAGGGGCCGTGGTGACCGGCATCTCCGTGGCCGCGGGCGCGACCACGCTGACCGTCTCCAGTGATGGCATGGCCCGGCTGAAGGCCAACGCCGCAGGTGCGCCGACGGTCTTCGGCATAGCCGACTGCACCCGTGCCGACGTGTTCCCGGCCACCATCAGCGGTTCGACGGTGAAGGTGGACAAGGTCGACCTGAGCAACTATTCGATCAACAACGCGATGACCATGCTGTATCGCGCCGATGGCATGGCGTACTACATCGCGACCAATCCCAATGGCGAGCCGGCGCTTTACCGGGCACGCGCGAATGGCGCCGGCGGCTACGCCGATGGCGAGGAGCTGGTGGAAGGCATCGAGAACATGCAGTTCCTGTACGGACTGGATGCCACCCCGGATATCGCCCTGCCCACACCGCCGACCGGTCGCATCGTCGACCAGCGCGTGGCCAGTGCGGTCAGCACCGGTACCGATGCCACCGCCGCAGGGCAGTGGCGCCGCGTCGGCATGGTGCAGGTCGGCCTGCTGGCGCGCAGCCCGCAGCGTGCGTCGGCCGAGGCGCCGGGCAGCGCGGCCACCTATCCGGCCATCCTCGGGGTGGGCTTTGCCCCGGCCGATCCTTATGACCAGCGCCATCGGGGCGCCTATGAAGCGTCCGTTGCGCTGCGCAACCGCTTGTTCGGGAACTGACGACCATGCGCACTCATCCTTCCTCCCGACGCCGTCCCTTCGTTGCCCAGGCACGACAGCAGGGTGCCGTTCTCTACGTCGCGCTGATCATGCTGGTGCTGCTGGCCCTGCTGGGCGTCATCGGCATGCAGGTGGCCGGCATGCAGGAGCGCATGGCGGCCGGCTACCGGGCGACCAACATGGCGTTCCAGAACGCCGAAGGCGCGGCGCGCAGCGCCGAGAACGCGGTGGAGAACATCGCCAATCGCAAGGATGCCGGTGCCAATCCGGCCGTAGCGTCCGCCGACATCAGCCAGCAGTGCGATGACGGCTTCGATCCGTCGGCCTGGGTCGCGAAAACCAAGCTGGGCAGCAAGCCGGCCATCTATGTCCGTGAGATCCAGGGTTGCATCCAGGGGGAGGGTGCGCTGGACATGGGCAAGTCGGTGGAGAAGCCAACGCCGGTCTACCAGATCACGACCTATGCCGGTGATACCACCAGTGATGCGACGTCGCGTGCGGCGATCGATACCGTATTCAAGCTGTGAGGGTGGGGAACCCATGAACACTCGCAACCGCAGGATCCTGGCAGGCGTTGGCCTTGCCGTGTTGGCCGCTGGCGGCTATCTGGCGCATACCTTGTTTGCCGCACAGGCGCAGGGCGTGCTGGCACAGGAGCCGATGAACGTGCAGACCCGCGCGACACCGGCGTTCATCATGGCGGTGGACGATTCGGGTTCGATGAACTTCGAGCGCATGTTCCCCGGTGGTGACGGCCGCATGCGCTGGAACACCAGCACCGGAAGCTTCTTCAACAATGACGGAAGCTTCTTCAGTGTCGGTTCGGCGTGTTCGACCAGTTCGGCGGACTGCTACCTCTACCTGTACCCGCACGCGGAATTCAACAAGGAATATTCGCCGGGTCGCGCCATTCCGCCGCTGGACATCTACGGCTTTGCCCGTTCCCATGTCTACAACGCCAGCTACTTCAACCCGGCAGTGACCTACCGGCCGTGGACCAATGCCGACGGCACGCTGTGGCCGAATGCCTCGATCACCCAGACCCGCGCCGATCCCCGGTCCGGGCAGCGCGGCTACAATGCCGTGTACAACATGACCGTCAATCGCGCCGAGACGTCGGAGAAGTTCCAGTTCGTCAGCGGCATGCGGATTCCCGACCTTTCCGGCACCGGCAATGAATACTATGTCGACAGCTGGTGGGATGGCGGGTGGAAGACCGCTGCGATCAGCAACACCGGCAATACCACATACGCGATCAGCTACTTCCCGGCCACCTTCTACCTGCCGGCCGCAGCGCCTGCACCGGACGGATACAAGACCGACGACGCCAGTCGCCCGGTGATCAAGGGTGCCTGTGGTCCGGGCTGCGACATGCGCCGCTACCAGATCAAGTCGGGCAACTACTCGAGCCCGGCCGCCTACAACGCCGCGATCCAGAATTTCTCCAACTGGTTCCAGTATCACCGCAATCGCGTGCTGGCCATCGTCGGTTCGTCGACTGCCGCCCTGGTGAGCGTCGATACGATGCGCGTGGGCTACTTCACCATCAACAAGCTCAGCAACGCGACCATGTATGACATGGTCACCAATCGTGCCGATCTCTACAAGCAGATCTACACGCTCACCGGCAATGGCGGCACGCCCAACCGCCGCGCGGTTGAATATCTGGTCGACCAGTTCCGTCGTACCGATGCCGACGCCCCCGTGCAGCTGGCCTGCCAGCGCAATGGCGGCATGCTGTTCACCGACGGCTACACCAACTCCGGCAATGCACCCAACGGATCGTTCGGTGATGCGGACTCGGTGAATTCCACGCACCTGCCGTCCATTCCGTTCGCCGATGGCTACAGCAATACCATCGCCGACATCGCGGCGGCGGCCTATGCCGGCGCCCGCACACCCCTGCGCACCGGCACCAGCTTCCCGGCCGGCCAGGTGCCGGTCAGTGACAAGTGCAGTTCGCTGGACAAGAGCAGCCCGGACTGGAAGCGCCTGGACTGCCAGACCGACCTGCACATGAACTTCTACGGCGTGACCCTGGGCGCGCAGGGCAAGATCTATGGCGTCAACCAGGCAGCGACCGACGATCCCTACAAGAACCCGCCGAACTGGGCTGGCAACGGCAACCCGCTGAATGTCGACGACGGTACGGTCATCGATGAACTGTGGCACGCGGCCGTCAACAGCCGTGGCGAGTTCATCAATGCGCAGACGCCGGCCGACGTCACCGAGGCCATGCGCCGGGTACTGTCCTCGATCACCGGTGGTGCGTCGCCTTCAGGCACGATCGGTATCAGTGGTGCACGCATCGGTACCGGCTCGTTGGCGGTCACCCCGCGTTATGACATCACCAACAGCGGCACTGATTGGTCGAGCAAGCTGACCGCGTCCAGCGTCAAGGTCAACGCCAACCAGGTGGCCGAGCTCACCGAGGTGTGGGAAGCCTCCAGCCGCCTGACATCGTCCGGCCGCCGGATCGTCGCCAACAAGCTGGGTTCGCCCGTGGATTTCAACAGCGCCCGCATCAGCCTGCAGGACCTGTGCAGCAAGCCTGACGGCAAGTACGCGACGATGCTGGTGTGCTCCACCGACAAGCTGACGGCGATCAAGGCTGATCTGGCCAGCGCGATCAACTATCTCAGTGCCGACAGCTCGACCGAAGTCCGCAACGGTGGCAAGTATCGTGACCGCACCACGCCGCTGGGTGACATCGTCAATTCGGCGCCGGTGGTGAGCTCGCCGCTGGACGACTACGGTTACCGCCAGTTGGGTGGCACCTACGCAAAGAGCTATACGGACTACCTGGCCACCAAGGCCAAGTCGCAGCGGTACATGGTCTATGTCGGCGCCAATGACGGCATGCTGCACGCCTTCGACGGCGGCATGAAGGCCGATGCCAAGCAGGACGGCACCGGTGGCACGGAGAGCTTTGCCTACATCCCGGCCACCGCGCTGGGCCACATGGCCAACCTGCTGTTCCCCTACAAGTCCGACACGGCCGACCAGACCTTCCGTCATCGTTACTACGTCGATGGTCCGGTGACGGTGTCCGATACGTTCAACGGCACCGCCTGGCAGACCAGCCTGGTAGGCACCACGGGTGCGGGTGGCCGTTCGGTGTTCGCACTGGACGTCACCACGCCGGGCAGCTTCGGCACCGGCAACGTGCTGTGGGAAATCAGTGACATCAATTCGTCGCTGCGGGATGAGGTGCGCAACAACATCGGTTTCGTGCTGGGCAAGCCGGTGATCGTGCCGGTGAAGAGTGGCACCGGCGTGGCCTGGAAGGCGATCTTCGGTAATGGCTACGGCAGCGCCAACGGCAAGGCGGTGTTGTTCGTGGTCGATATGGCCAGTGGCGACATCCGGATGATCGAAGCCGTCGAGGGTACCTCGGGCGCTGGCATCTCCGGTGACAACGGATTGGGCAATGTGGTCGTTGTCGATCGTTGGACCGGTACCAACCAGGATGCGCGCGGTCGTGATGGCCTGGCCGACACCGTCTATGCCGCCGATCAGCGTGGCGCCGTGTGGAAGTTCGACCTGACCAGCAGTGCGAATACCACGTTGACCGTGCCGATGTTCACCAGCCAGGTTGCCCAGGACTCCTCCAACAGGACCTACCGTCAGCCGATCACCGGTGGCATGACCGCCGCGACCGGTCCTTCGGGCGGCGTGATGCTTTACTTCGGCACCGGCAGCTTCTCCTTCACCAGCGACAAGGATGACAAGTCGCAGCAGGCGCTGTACGCCGTGAACGATCTGTCGGGCAAGACGGTGACCTCGACGGTGACCGCTGCCAACCTGGTACCGTACACGGCCGCGGCCGCCGCTGCAGGCGTTGATGAGCGCAAGATCACCGCGGGTGCGGCGCCGGCCAACGCCCGCGGCTGGATGATCCAGCTGCCTGCCGGCAACGGTGAACGCGCAGTAGGTAACCCGATCCTGGTCAGTGGCATTGTCTTCATGCCGACCTATGTACCCAACATGGAAACGGTTGGCTGTTCGACCAGTGGTTCGAACTGGCTGTTCGGGTTGTCGTCGATCAGCGGCCTGCCAATGCTGGAGAACGTCCGTTATGGCTCGCCGACCGGCAGCCGACCCGCCTCCGGCACCGCGGCCATTGCATTGAAGACAGGAGGAACCGCGCCGGTGCGTGACGTTTCGCTGTCGGTGTTGCCACGTCCGACGGACAACAAGGCACCGCCTGGTGGCAGCTCCTGCTGGATGGCGGTGGGTGCTGCGGGCAGCCAGTCGCTGTATCTGCCTTACCCGTGCGGTCGCCAGTCCTGGCGCCAGCTCCAGTAACCCAAGTGCGAGGATCCACGCCCATGTTGCACACTCCCATGCCTCGCCGCGCGGCTGGCTTCACGCTCATTGAATTGATGATCGTGGTGATCGTCATCGGCATCCTGGCGGCGATCGCCATTCCGTCTTACCAGGAGTACGTGCGCCGATCGCATCGCGCCGTGGTGAAGGCGGACCTGGCCGAGTATGCGCAGCGTGCGGAGCGCTACCACACCAGCAACAACTCCTACACCGGCTACGCACTGCCGACCAAGGTGTCGCCGCGTGATGGAGGGACTGCGCGCTACAACCTGGA
The DNA here is from genome assembly GCF_001807895.1 of Stenotrophomonas sp. HMSC10F07. Lineage (NCBI taxonomy): Bacteria > Pseudomonadati > Pseudomonadota > Gammaproteobacteria > Lysobacterales > Lysobacteraceae > Stenotrophomonas > Stenotrophomonas sp. HMSC10F07. The sequence goes on along the minus strand of NZ_KV791446.1, from coordinate 159,042 downwards.
TTACAAGGGAGACGGCACCAGCTTCACCATCACCGCCACCCCGCAGGGCACGCAGGCCAAGGACAGCTGTGGCAAGTTGAGCGTGGACCAGGCCAACCGCAAGACGGCCGACGGTGGCGTTGCCAGCTGCTGGTGAAACAGGTGTTGATCTTCCTGTAATCGACCAGTACAATGCGCCTCCCCGCCCGAATAGCTCAGCCGGTTAGAGCACTTGACTGTTAATCAGGGGGTCGTTGGTTCGAGTCCAACTTCGGGCGCCAGATACTGCAGAAGCCGCGAGAAATCGCGGCTTCTGCTTTTCTGCGCAGGCATTCAGCAGGGCGTATCGCGGTTCACGCGCTCACTCCGGACGCGGCCGCCATTGTTGACGATCAATGCGCCATGCAGCTGGTTGCCCGCGCAGATGCGCAGGGTCAGGTTGGCCCCCGGGCTGCGTCCATCTGCCTGGAAGAACAGCAGCGGACGCCCGCTGCTGGCCTGGGCAAGGATCGAGACGTCCGAGCGCCCGGTGTGGTGGCTCAGGATCGCCTCCGGCGAGGCAGGCTCCCCGCGCTGGTCGCCGCTGCGGTAGATGATCCAGCCGGCGCTCCAGTCGTCACTGCAGTGCCGGCCGTCGACACTGGCGCAGAGGCCGATCAGCTCCCGTCTGCGCACGGCCTCGCTGCGTGCGCCGGACAGGCTGGCATGCAGGGTCAGTTGCAGTGCATCGGCGCGTTGCCGCAGCAGCAGGGGCTGCAGCGCCGGCCAGGACGCGGCCAGCAGCACCGCCAGCACAGTGATGACCACCAGCAGTTCGGTCAGGTGCACGCCCCGCGCAGAGCGGGGGCCGAGCGGGCAGGGGGCTTGGGCAGTGCGCATGCATCCAGCCTCCGCGCCCGGCTGTGCGGCCGCCATCGGGAATCCCCGTAGCGGTCTGCCCGGAGACCCCTCAGCCGGCCGTCACCCCTCGCCCCGTATACTGACCCTTCCCGGGAACTGGCAACACCATGAGCGACAGTTTTGAACTTGTCTCGCCGTATTCGCCGGCGGGCGACCAGCCCAACGCCATCGCGAAGCTGACCAGCAACTTCGAGGCCGGCATCGCCAAGCAGACCCTGCTGGGCGTGACCGGCTCGGGCAAGACCTACACCATCGCCAACGTCATCCAGAACGTTCAGAAGCCGACGCTGATCATGGCACCGAACAAGACGCTGGCGGCGCAGCTGTATGGCGAGTTCAAGGCGTTCTTCCCGCACAACGCGGTGGAGTACTTCGTCAGTTATTACGACTACTACCAGCCCGAAGCCTACGTGCCGTCGTCGGACACCTTCATCGAGAAGGACAGTTCGATCAACGAACACATCGAGCAGATGCGGCTGGCCGCGACCAAGACCCTGCTGTCGCGCCCGGACGCGATCGTGGTGGCCACGGTGTCCGCGATCTATGGCCTGGGTGCGCCGGAAGACTACCTTTCACTGCGCCTGATCCTGTCCAAGGGCGAGCGCATTGACCAGCGCGACCTGATCAACCACCTGACCCAGCTGCAGTACACGCGCAATGAGTACGAGCTGCAGCGCGGTACCTTCCGCGTGCGCGGCGAAGTGATCGACGTGTTCCCGGCCGAGTCGGACAGCGAAGCACTGCGCCTCGAACTGTTCGATGGCGAGGTCGAGAAGATCACCCTGTTCGATCCGCTCACCGGCGAGACGCTGCGCAACATGCAGCGCTTCACGGTCTACCCGAAGACCCACTATGCGACCACGCGCGAGCGCGTGCTGGCGGCGATCGAGACGATCAAGGTAGAGCTGAAGGAGCGGCTGGAGCAGCTCTACGCGCAGAACAAGCTGGTGGAGGCGCAGCGCCTGGCGCAGCGCACGCAGTTCGACCTGGAAATGATGGCCGAGGTCGGTTACTGCAACGGCATCGAGAACTACTCGCGGCACCTGACCGGCAAGAATGCCGGCGAGCCGCCACCGACCCTGTTCGACTACCTGCCGCCGGATGCGCTGCTGGTGATCGACGAATCGCATGTGACCATTCCGCAGATCGGCGCCATGTTCAAGGGTGACCGCTCGCGCAAGGAAACCCTGGTTGAGTTCGGTTTCCGCCTGCCGTCGGCGCTGGACAACCGCCCGCTGCGCTTCGAGGAATGGGAGGAGCGCTGCCCGCGCAGCATCTACGTGTCGGCCACGCCCGGGCCCTATGAACTGCGTGAAGCCGGTGACGAGATCACCGAACTGGTGGTGCGCCCAACCGGCCTGATCGACCCGGTGGTGGAGATCCGGCCGGTCGGTACCCAGGTCGACGACCTGATGAGCGAGGCCAACGCGCGCATCAAGGCGGGCGACCGCGTGCTGGTCACCACGCTGACCAAGCGCATGGCTGAAAACCTCACCGAGTACCTCACCGAACACGGTATCCGCGTGCGCTACCTGCACTCGGACGTGGATACGGTCGAGCGCGTGGAGATCATCCGCGACCTGCGCCTGGGCAAGTTCGACGTGCTGGTCGGCATCAACCTGCTGCGTGAAGGCCTGGACATGCCCGAGGTATCGCTGGTGGCGATCCTCGATGCCGACAAGGAAGGCTTCCTGCGCTCCACCGGCTCGCTGATCCAGACCATCGGCCGCGCCGCACGCAACGTGCGCGGCAAGGCGATCCTGTACGCCGACAAGATCACCCGCTCGATGCAGGCGGCGATCGATGAGACCGACCGGCGCCGTGCCAAGCAGGTCGAGTACAACGAAGAACATGGCATCGTGCCGCGCTCGGTGGCGCGCCCGATCGTCGATGTCCTCGAAGGCGCGCGTTCGGATGCCGCCGAGAAGGAAGCCAAGAAGGGTAAGGGCAAGGGCCGGGCGAGTGTGGCCGAAGAAGCGGCCGACTATCGTTCGCTGTCTCCGGCGCAGCTGGCGACCCGTCTCAAGGCGCTGGAACAACAGATGTACCAGCACGCCAAGGACCTGGAATTCGAAGATGCCGCACGGGTGCGTGACCAGATCCGGCAGCTGAAGGAAGCCAGCCTGGGCTGAACGTGGCAGTGCAGCATCATCTTCACAAAAGTGTTGCGCTTCACGGCCCGCATCCGTAATATACGCGGCCTGCACCGACGCAATCGCGGAAATGCAGAAGCAAAACGGGCGGTTAGCTCAGCGGTAGAGCACTACCTTGACATGGTAGGGGTCACAGGTTCGAACCCTGTACCGCCCACCACGAAGTCCTCGGAAGAGGGCTGTCGTGAACTGCAAAGCCCGGCCCTGGCGCCGGGTTTTTACGTAACAAGGCCAGCCTTCGGGCGGCAAGAACAAGATGGGCGGTTAGCTCAGCGGTAGAGCACTACCTTGACATGGTAGGGGTCACAGGTTCGAACCCTGTACCGCCCACCACCTGCTCCCGGCGTTGCCGGTGAAGTGGTGGAAACGATGAAAGCCGGCCCCGGGGCCGGCTTTTTTCGTTCCGGGGAGCCTGGCGTTCCCGCGAAGCTGCATCCGTGCCGGTTCAGTGGAATGAAATCAGTGGGTAATGCTGATCGAACGCTGGATGCGCCACTGGCCGTCGACGCGTTCCCACAGCTGCGCCACACCTACCCGGGCCAGCGCAGGATGAGGGCTGGCGCCAGTGTCGTCTGTCGATTGCTGGCTGCCCAGCCGCAGCACGCGGTCCTGGCGCAGGTGATAGAGCTGAAGGGGCTGCGCTTCATGCATGGCCTGCCGATCCTCGGTGCGCAGGATCTGGCTGCGCAGGGCATCCTCGGTGGGCCCGCAGCCGTCGCCGAACAGGCTGGAGAACAGCAGGATCAGGGCAAGCATCGGCATGGCACGGTGCTCCAGCGGGAAAGTGCGTGCAGGCTGGCATGGTCGGCCGGGCACCGCAGCCGGCCTGCGACGAAGGCGGGGATTGGGCCGCCAAAGGCAGGCAGATGGCGATGAATCCGGGCCGCGCAGGCGTAGACTCGGCGCTACTGCGCAACTGCGCGATTACTGCAAGGAACTGCCGCATGAGTGATCACGTCCCGGTGTCCAGGCCCAATCCGCTCATGGAACGCCTGTTCGGCGGCAACATGCTGGAAGGCACGTTCAAGGCAGTGATCTGGGTCGCAATCCTGAGCGCGCTGCTGGCGTGGACCACGCTGCGCTGAATGACGCTGCCGCGCCGGGCCTGCCGGGTGGCGGGACCTGCTGACCCGATCACTCCCGCTGCCGCCAGTGCGGCGGCAGTGCCTGTGCGGGTGCTGTCAGGCGCTGAAGGCCTGGCGCAGGCTGCGCAGGGTGGCCTGGCGATGTTCCCTGGCCGTTGGCTCGCCCATCTCCAGCTCCTGCAGGCGCAGTCCGACCAGAGTCATCGACAACGCATAGCCGCGTGCCGCGTCGGCAACGCGTGACAGGCCCACTGCACGGCGGGCCAGTGCATTCACATGTTCAAGGTCGGGCATCAATCCCAGATAGGCGCGTTCTGCGCTGTCCAGGTCCGGTGCACGCAGGATCGCGTGGGCTTCTGCGGTGGGGGAGACGGAGGCCATGGGGGTCCTTGTCAGGGGCAGCGACAGCATCGTTCGGCCACATTGCGGGTGATGGCTGCGCATGCTGAAGGGGCAACATTGTCAGAACATTGCGCCTGCAACCGCTGGCATGCATGGGCGCAAAACCATAGCGCCAGGCACTATGATCGGCAGCGTTTCCGGTTGACGAGTCCCTGATGCGCATCCTCCTGGTCGAAGACGATCCTGATCTGTCCCGCGCCCTGCAATCGGGCCTGGAGCGGCAGGGCGTGGTCGCCGATGTGGTCGGCAGCCTGGCCGAGGCCGCGCTCGCGTTGCGCGAACCGGTGCACCAGCTGCTGCTGCTCGATCGCCAGCTGCCCGATGGCGATGGCGCCGGATTCGTCGCCTCGGCGCGTGCGCTGCGGCCGAACCTGGCGGTGATCATGCTCACCGCCAAGGGGACGCTGTCGGACAAGGTCGAAGGCCTGGACGTCGGTGCCGATGACTATCTGGTCAAGCCGGTGGCGATCGAGGAACTGATGGCACGCATCCGCGCTGTATCGCGCAGGCCTTCGGCGATGGTGACGCCGAGCCTGCGGCTGGGGCGGCTCGAGTTCGATTTCGAATCGCTGCAGGCACAGGTGGAGGGCCAGCCCCTGGCATTGCCACGTCGGCAGGTGCTGGTGCTGCAGGCGTTGGCGATGCGGCAGGGCCGCACGGTTACCCGCAGTGCCCTGGAGGCTGCAGTGTACGGGTTCGATGATGAGATCCAATCCAATGCGCTCGATGCGCATATCTCCAAGCTGCGCAAAGCGCTGCAGCAGGCCGGGGCGGGGGTGGAGATCCATGTGATCCGCGGCGTCGGCTACCTGCTGGCGGAGGCCTGAGATGGCCCGTCCGATCCGTTCGATCACCCTTGGCCTGGCTTGGCGCCTCTTCCTGGCGCAGGCCTTCACCGTACTGTTCGCGGTGGTCGCATTGATCCTGACCTGGGGTGACAAGGACTCCTGGGGCATGGACATGTTCGTTGCCGAGGCGGTGGCCAAGGCGGTGCACAGCGAAGGCGGGCGCCTGGTGCTGGACCAGGCGCGCTGGGACAAGCTCGATGCCAACGCCGGGGGAAATCTCTGGTTCGCCGCGGTGGATGACAAGGGCATGTGGCTCGAGCGCGGCACCATCCCAGCCATCCACGCGCCGATGCTCGCGCGGCTGCCGACCGTGGGCGCCACGGAACTGGGCTCGCTGGTGCCCCCCTATCTGGACGTGGCGCGGGTGATGATCCGCAACGAGGACGGGCGCCGCATCACCGTGATGGTCGGTGGCGCGCCCAAGGGGGGGCTGCTGGATGGCGCGCTGATGGTGCTGCGCCTGATCGGCCTGTGGTTCTTCCTGCCACTGATCGTGGTCACCCTGCTTGTGATGCCGACCGTGATCCACCGTGCCATGCGCGGCGTGCGCCGTTCTGCGCAGCAGGCCAAGGAACTGGATATCGGCCAGCCCGGTGCGCGGCTGGATGCGCGGCTGGTCTCCACGGAAGTGGCGCCGCTGGTGGAAGCCTTCAACGATGCCATCGACAAGGTGCAGCAGGGCTATGCAGCGCGCGACAAGTTCCTCGCCGACGCGGCGCACGAATTGCGCGTGCCGATCGCCGTGGTGCAGGCGAGACTGTCTCAGCTGCCGCAGGGCGAGCTGAAGTCGCAGTTGCTGACCGACGTGGCGCGGCTGGGCAATGTTGCCGAGCACCTGCTCGATCTGCAGCGCCTTGACCGCAATGTCGGCGCACTGCAGCGGCTGGACCTGGCCCTGCTGGTGCGTGAGGCAGCCGCGGACCTGGCGCCGTTGGTGGTGGGCGCCGGCTATGGATTCGAAGTGGACGCGCCGGAATCTTCGGTGTGGATCCACGGCGACAGTCTGGCGCTGGGGCGGGTGATTGCCAACCTGGTGCACAACGCGATCGTGCATGGTGGTGGCCGTGGCACCATCTGCGTGCGGTTGGATGCGCGCGGCTTGCTGGAGGTCAGCGATCAGGGTGCGGGCATTCCAGTGAGCGACCGCGAGGCGATCTTCGAGCCGTTCCATCGCCTGCGCGCGGCGGGCAGCGGCAGTGGCCTGGGCCTGCACCTGGTGAAGGAGATCGTGCAGCACCACGGTGGCTCGGTCAGTGTCGGTGAGGCTGCGGGAGGCGGCGCAAGCTTCCGGGTCAATTTCCATCGCGGTAGCGTCCGGCGCTGACGCGTTTGCGGGGCAAGTCCCGATAGGCAAGCTGCCGCCGGTAGCGGCAGGCTGGACCCATGGCCGTCCAGCTTTCCCCGTCTCCCTTGCTGGGCAGTGGCGCCGCTGCGGCGCTGACACTGGGGGCGCTGGCCTGCGTGCAGCTGCCGCGGCTGCCGCCGCTGTGGGTCTGCACGGTGATGATCGTGCTTGGCATGGCGGGGTGGGGCCTGCGTTGGCGGGGGCGCCTGCCCGCGGTCGTGCTGCTGGGCGCCGGATGGACGGCGATGCATGGGCACTGGGCAATGCAGGAACAGCTGCCGCCAGGCCAGCCAGCACGGGATGTGGTGGTCAGTGGACGGGTCATCGATCTGCCGGACCATGGAGCCGCGCACACCCGCTTCCTGCTGCAGGTCAGCGAGAGCAGCGAACTGCCATCGCTGCGCGGCAAGCGCCTGCAGGTCACCTGGAACGATGCCTGGCGTGCCGCTGACGCCACCGACGCCGGGCGTGGGCGCCATCAGGTCCTGGCCGGCGCGCAGTGGCATCTGGCCTTGCGCGTGCGGGCGCCGCGTTCGCGGATCAATCCCGGTGGTTTCGACGGTGAACGCCACGCGCTGCTGCGCGGCGTGTCCGGCAACGGCACGGTGCGGGCGCCGGCCAGCGCGCGCGAGCTTCAGGCCGCGCATGGCCTGCCGGCATGGCGTGAACGCACCAGCGCCGCCATCGCCGCGCAGGTGGCCCATCCAGCCGCGCGCTTCGTGCAGGCACTTGCCTTGGGCGATACGCGTGGCCTGTCCGACGCCGATTGGGATCAGCTGCGGGCGCTGGGCCTGACCCATCTGGTGGCCATTTCCGGATTCCATGTCGGGGTAGTGGCCGGGCTGGGGGCGTTGCTGTGTCGAGGGCTGTGGTGGCTGTGCCCGCTGCTGGCCCGGCATTGGCCACGCCCCCAGGCGGCGGCCTGCGCCGCGGCCCTGTCCGCAGCGGGCTATGCGGTGCTGGCCGGCGGTGAATTGCCGACCGTGCGCACTGCACTGATGATCGGGCTGGTGGCGCTGGCGCGTAGCGGGCGGCGCCCACTGGGTCTCGTGCAGGGGCTTGCACTGGCGGCGCTGGCGCTGCTGCTGCCGGCGCCCCTGTCAGTGCTCTCCGCGGGCTTCTGGCTCAGCTTCGGCGGCGTCCTGTGGCTGGTCTGGTGCCTGCCGCAGGGACGTCCGCGTGGGGTGGTCGCAAACCTGCGCGGGTTCCTGGCCGCACAAGGGGTGGCCAGCGTCGGCCTGTTGCCGCTGGGCATCGCCTTGTTCGGTGGCACCGCCTGGCTGGGGCCGCTGGTGAACCTGCCGGTCATCCCGTGGTGGACATTGCTGGTGGTGCCCTTGTCGCTGCTCGGCACCGCCCTGCAGGTGCTGCATGACGGCGCCGGGCGCTGGGCGTGGCGCGCAGCGGCGTGGTTGTTCGAAACCAGCTGGCAGGCCCTGCAGCCACTGGCGGCGCATCCACAGGCGATGTGGTGGTTGGCCGAGGCACCGGCCTGGGCAGTGCCGGCGGCGCTGCTGGGCGTGTTCTGGTGGCTGCTGCCACGCGGTGCCGGGGGCGGGCTGGCTGGCCTCCTGCTGTGCCTGCCGCTGCTGTGGCCGTTGCGCGAGCGGCCGGCCGAGGGAGAGCTGGAGCTGCTGGTGCACGACGTCGGGCAGGGCACGGCGGTATTGCTGCGTACCGCGCGGCATGCGCTCTGGTACGACGTGGGACCGCCGATCGGGGGTGAGGGCAGCGAGCGGGTCCTGGTTCCGTCATTGCGGGCGCTGGGGCAGGCACGGCCCGACCGCGTGCTGATCAGTCACGACGATCTCGATCATGCCGGCAACCTGCCGAGCCTGCGCCTTCAGTTGCCGGAGCTGCCCCTGTTGGCGCCGCCGGGCAGCACGATCGCCGGGGCCGGGCGCTGCCAACGCGGCCTGCGCTGGCGCTGGGACGGCGTCGACTTCCAGGTACTGCACCCGGATGCCGGCAGCCAGCGGGCTGAAAACGAGGACAGCTGCGTGCTGCGCGTGGCCAGCGCGCATGGTGGGGTCCTGTTGCCCGGGGACATCGGCCGCCCGGCCGAACAGGCGCTGCTGCGGGCGTCTCCGGCGGCGCTGAAGGCGGATGTGGTGCTGGTGCCGCACCATGGCAGCGGCGGCAGCTCCAGCGCGCCCTGGGTGGCGGCGGTGTCAGCCCGGCTGGCGCTGGTTTCGGCCGGGCACCAGAACCGCTTCGGCCACCCGCGCCGGGACGTGGTCCGGCGCTGGCAGGCGCAGGGAGCCGAGGTGGTGTCCACTGCGGAGTCCGGGGCGATCCGCGTATGGCTTGGCGCACAAGGGCTGCAGCTGCGTGAACAGCGTATCCATGCATCCCGGTGGTGGGATGCCGCTGGGCGGGCGCGGTCGGCTGTTATCCTATCGCCGATCAAACAAGCGGCCGTTGGGCCAGAGGGTTGAAACGTGTGGGAACTGGTCAAGGCCGGTGGCTGGCCGATGGTGCCGCTGCTGCTGTTGGGCGTACTGGCTTTGGCGATCATCCTGGAGCGTTTCTGGTCCCTGCGGCGGACTGAAGTGCTGCCGCCCGGCCTCGGCCAGGAAGTGCGCAACTGGGCCGCACGCGGCAAGCTTGACCCGGCGCACCTGCAGACCCTGCGTGCCAACTCGCCGCTGGGGGCATTGCTGGCGGCCGCGCTGGAAGCCCGCAATCGTCCGCGCGACCAGATCCGCGAGCGCATCGAGGACACCGGCCGCCATCTGGTGCACCGCATGGAACGTTTCCTCAACGCGCTGGGCACCATTGCCTCGGCCGGCCCGCTGCTGGGCCTGCTGGGCACGGTGATCGGCATGATCCAGATGTTCCTGGGCATCCTCGACCATGGGGTGGGCGACGTGAACCAGCTGGCCGGCGGTATCGGCAAGGCGCTGGTGTGCACCGCCACGGGCATGATCGTGGCCATTCCGGCACTGATGTTCCATCGCTACTTCAAGGGCCGCATCCACGGCTACGTGGTGGAAATGGAGCAGGAAGCCAGTGCCCTGCTGGACACGCTCGACGGTCGCCCCGGGGTGATGAACCCGGCCGCGCCGGCGCGACCGGCCAACGCCGCGACGGCGAAGGCCTGATCGATGCGTATCGGCAATGACCGCTCCCAGGATGAGCCGCATATCGATCTGGTTCCGCTGATCGACGTCATCCTGGTGCTGATCATCTTCTTCGTGGTCACCACCACCTTCGATGCGCGCTCGACGCTGCAGGTGCAGCTGCCTACCGCCAGCCAGCAGCCCAACAACGAGCCGCCGCGTTCGCTCAGCGTGCTGATCAACGCCGAAGGCCGCTATTTCATCAATGACCAGGAAGTGCTGCGCAGCGACGTCGAGTCGGTCAAGCAGACCATCGCGTCCGTGGCCGGCAGTGACCGCAGCCAGCCCGTGCTGCTGCGCGCCGACGCACGCACTCCCTACCAGGCCGTGGTGACCGCGCAGGACGCGCTCGGTCAACTCGGTTTCCGTCGTATCGCCATTGCAACTGCGCCAGAGGTGCGTCCATGAGTTCCCATCACGCGCCGGTGTGGCCGATCTACAAACGTCTGCTGGGCTACACCCGCACCTACTGGGTGTTCATGGTGGGCGCGGTCATCGCCATGGTGGTCGAGGCCCTGGCCGGCTACCACTTCACCAAGCTGATGGAGCCGCTGGTCAACGAAGGTTTCGTCGACCCGCAGCCGCGCGCGGCCGTGGTGCTGCCGCTCACCATCCTCGGCCTGTTCCTGATGCGTAGCGTGGCCACCTGGGTCAGTGACTACACGCTGGCCAAGACTGGCCGCAGCGTGGTCCGCGACCTGCGTGAGCAGGTGCTGCAGAAGTACCTGCACCTGCCGTCGTCGCACTTCGATACCGAAGCGACGCCGGTGATGGTCAGCCGCCTGAACTTCGATACCGAGCAGGTCACCCAGGCCAGCGCCGACGCGCTGAAGACCGTGGTGGCCGACACCCTCACCATCATCGCGATGCTGGCGGTGATGCTGCAGATGAGCGTCAAGGTGACCTTGGCAATGCTGCTGGTGGTGCCGCTGATCGGTGGCATCGTGTCCTACGTGGGCAAGCGCTACCGCCGCATCAGCCGCGGCATCCAGGACGGCATGGGCACCATGGCGCAGACTGCCGAGCAGTCGCTGGCCGCGCAGCAGGAAGTGAAGGTGCACGGCACCCAGCAGCATGAGATCTCGCGCTACTCGCGCCTGGCCAACCGCATGCTGGCGCTGAACATGAAGGTCGAGGTCACCCGCGCCGCCGCCTCCAGCGTGGTGCAGTTCCTGGCCGCACTGGCGCTGGCGGTGATCGTCTGGGTATCGACCCGCGAGGCCCTGGCGGGCCGGCTCAATGCCGGCCAGTTCATGGGCCTGATGACCTCGATGATGGCCATCATTCCATCGCTGCGCCGCCTGACCAGCGTACAGACGTCGATTTCGCGCGGTGTCTCTGCTGCCGAGCGCCTGTTCGGCATTCTCGACATGCCAGTGGAGCGCGACCAGGGGCAGCGACACGTGCAGCGCGTGCGGGGCGAACTGGCGTTCGACCACGTCATGCTGCGTTACCGCGAGGACAGCGGCATCGCCCTGGATGACATCAGCTTCGTTGCCAGGCCAGGCACGGTGACGGCCATTGTCGGCCGTTCCGGCAGTGGCAAGACCAGCCTGATCCGGCTGGTGCCACGCTTCTACGAGCCCAGCGGCGGTGTCATCACCCTCGACGGCGTGGCACTGGACGACTACCCGCTGGCCGACCTGCGCCGGCAGGTGGCAATGGTCGGGCAGAAGGTCATGCTGTTCGATGACACCATCGCTGCCAACATCGCCTATGGCATGGAAGCGACCGACGAGCAGATCCGCGCGGCGGCCGAGGCCGCCAACGCGTGGGAGTTCATCGCACGCATGCCGCAGCAGCTGCAGACCCCGGTGGGCGAGAATGGCGCGCTGCTGTCCGGTGGCCAGCGCCAGCGCCTGGCGATTGCCCGCGCGATCCTGCGCGACGCCCCGATCCTGATCCTCGACGAAGCCACTGCGGCGCTGGACAACGAATCCGAGCGCCTGGTGCAGGACGCGCTGCAGCGCCTGATGCCCGAACGCACCACGCTGGTCATCGCGCACCGGCTGTCGACCATCGAGCATGCCGACCAGGTACTGGTCATGGATCATGGCCGCATCGTTGAACGCGGCACGCACAAGGAGCTGCTCGAACTGGGCGGCCTGTACCAGCATCTGCACAGCATGCAGTTCCGCGAAAGGCAGGACTGATGGCCGGCAAGGGCACCCAGACCCCGCCGTACTGGTATGACGGCACCCCGGTTCCGTGGGCGATGCGGCTGCTGGCGCCGCTGTACGCAGGTGTCACCGCACTGCGCCGGCGCGCCTATCGGCGTGGCTGGCGCAAGCGCCACTCGCTGCCGGTGCCGGTCATCGTGGTCGGCAACATCACCGCCGGTGGTACCGGCAAGACGCCGCTGACGATTGCCCTGGTCGAGCGCCTGCGCGCGGCCGGCTGGAAGCCGGGCGTGGCCAGCCGCGGCTATGGTCGCGAAGACGCCGACAAGCCGCTGTGGGTGCAGGCCGATACGCCAACCGCGAAGGGCGGTGACGAACCGGTGCTGATCGCCTGGAAGTCCGGCGTGCCGGTGCGCGTGGACCGTGACCGTGTCGCCGCCGGCAAGGCGCTGATCGAGGCCGGCTGCGATGTGATCGTCTGCGACGACGGTTTGCAGCACTACCGGCTGGCGCGCGACATCGAGATCGAAGTGGTCGATGCCCAGCGTCGCTATGGCAATGGCCGGATGATCCCGGCCGGGCCGTTGCGCGAGCCGGTCAGCCGCGCGAGCGAGTGCGATTTCCGCGTGGTCAACCTCGGCCAGGCCGATGAGGAGACCGCGGCACAGGCCTGTGGCTTCGGCCAGTGGCCAATGTCCCTGCACATCGACAGTGCGCAGCCGCTGGCCGGTGGCCGCGCGCGCCCGCTGGCGTACTTCAAGGGCCAGCGCGTGCACGCGGTGGCCGGCATCGCCCATCCACAGCGCTTCTTCGACATGCTGCGCGCGCGCGGGATCGGCGTGGTGCCGCATGCGTTTGCCGACCACCAGGCCTACCAGCCGCAGGACCTGTCCTTCGGCAGCCAGTTGCCGGTACTGATGACCGAAAAGGATGCGGTGAAATGCCGGGCGTTCGGCAACGACTGGCACTACGCGGTTCCGCTGCGTGCCGAGTTGCCCGCCGCGTTCTGGGTGGCGTTGACCGATCGCCTGGACAAGCTGCGACCGAACTGAGTGGCGCGGCGGCGCTTGCATTCACGCGCCGCTGGCCGCATTCCCGTTGTAACGAGCCTGCCGAGAACCGCCCGCATGACCGAATTCGTCGTCGCCATTCCGGCCCGCTTTGCCGCCTCGCGGCTGCCGGGCAAGCCGCTGCGCCCGCTGGGCGGTGAGCCGCTGGTGCTGCATGTGGCGCGCCGCGCGCTGCAGGCCGGTGCCCGCGAGGTCTGGGTGGCGACCGACGACCAACGCATTTCCGATGCGCTGTCCGGGTTGGCCGAGGTGAAGGTGGCGATGACCGCGACCACGCATGCCTCGGGCACCGATCGCCTGGCCGAGTGCGCACGCATTGCCGGCTGGGCCGATGACACGGTGGTGGTCAACCTGCAGGGCGACGAACCGTTCGCGCCGGCGACCGGCATCCGCGCGGTGGCCGATGCTCTGGTCGCTGGCACTGCGCCGATGTCGACTCTCGCCACGACCGTCGAGGACGCGCACACCCTGTTCGACCCGAACGTCGTGAAGCTGGTGCGCAACGTGCGCAACGAGGCGATGTACTTCAGCCGCGCGCCGATCGCCTGGCACCGCGACGGCTTCGCACGCAGCCGCGACACGCTGCCGGACGGCCATCACTGGCTGCGCCACATCGGCATCTATGGCTATCGCGCCGGCTTCCTGCAGCAGTTCGCGGCGATGCCGCCTGGCCAGCTGGAGCAGGTCGAATCGCTGGAGCAGCTGCGCGTGCTGGAAGCGGGCTACCCGATCAGCGTGGCGATCTCGCCCGAGCCGTTCCCGCCGGGCATCGATACGCCCGAGGACCTGGAGCGCGCCGAGGGGCTGCTGCAGGCGATGGCCGCGCGATGAGGCTGCTGGTCGTCTGCCTCGGCAACATCTGCCGTTCGCCGATGGCCGAAGGGGCGCTGCGCGCACGCCTGGATGCCTCGCCGCTGGCCGGGCGGGTGCAGGTCGATTCGGCCGGTACGGGCGACTGGCACGTGGGCGAGCCGCCGGACCGCCGCGCGATCGCCTGCGCGGCCGGACACGGCGTGGACATTGGCGGCCTGCGCGCACGTCAGCTGCAGGCGGTGGATTTCGACCGTTTCGACTGGATCCTGTGTGCCGACGAGACCAACCTGCGTGATGCCGGGCGCCTGGCGTCGGCGACCCAGCGTGAACGGCTGGCGTTGTACCTGCCCTGGTCCGGCGGGCAGGGGCGGGTAGCCATCCCTGACCCCTACACCGGCGGCAGCGATCATTTCGAACAGGTCTGGTCGCTGGTCGACGATGCTGCAAAACGTGCGGTGGCACGACTGTTGCATGACGCCGACTCCGGCATAATCAGGTCATGAACGTCCAGCCCGTCCCGGACCTGCCCGAATTCGCCACCTGGCTCAATGCCACCCCCTGCACCCTGACCGAACTGCGCGGCCGGCCGGTCGCGCTGCTGTTCGTCAATGCGGCCTCCGCCTGGAGTGCGCAACGCCTGGCCGAGTTCGGTCAATGGATGTCGCGCCACCCGGGCAAGCTGCAGCCGCTGGTGCTGCAGGTGCCGCGTTTTGATTTCGAACGCGATGCCACGGCCGCACTGAAGCTGCTGCGCCGTCAGGGCCTGAGCATGCCCGTGCTGCTCGATGCCGACTGGGATGGCTGGCGCCGCTTCGGCGTTACCGCCTGGCCGACGATGGTGCTGCTGGACGCGCAGGGCCGCGAACAGCAACGGCTGGTCGGGCAGGGCGCGCCCGGTGAACTGGAGCGCGCCTTGAACGCGCTGTGCCAGGGTGCACCTTCGGCGCCGCCGCGTGGCGGCAGCGAACTGCATCCGGAACCGCGCCAGGCCCTGCGCTTCCCGCAGGGCCTGGCGGTCAGCACCGAACGCCTGTACATCGCCGACAGCGGCCATCACCGCATTCTCGAATGCAGCCATGGCGGCCGCATCCTTCGTCAGTTCGGCCTCGGCACCGCCGATTTCATGGATGGCAATCTCGCCGAAGCAGCGTTCCACCGCCCGCAGGCGCTGGTGCTGGAGCGCGATTCGCTGTACGTCGCCGATACCGGCAACCATGCCGTGCGCCGCATCAATCTGCTGACCGGCATCGTCGACACGCTGTGCGGCAACGGGCGACCCGGCGCGCCGGTGGAGGGCCCGGTGGCGCAGGCGCGGCAGGTCTCGCTGGACCATCCGGTTGGCCTGGCCATCGCCGACAACCAGCTGCACATCGCAATGGCCGGCGACAACCGCATCTGGAGCTACCACCTGGGCCAGCGCAGCCTGCAATGGCGCGCCGGCAGTGGTTCCATCGACGAGCGTGATGGCAGTGGCCATCTGGCTGCCTTCGCGCAACCGACCGCGCTGGCCGTGGTGCAGCAGGTGCTGTACGTCGCCGATGCGTTGGGATCCTCGATCCGTGCACTGCAACTGCGTGGTGACCTGGTGCAGACACTGGTCGGGCAGGGGCCGTGGCGCTTCGGCAGTGAAGACGGCCCGCGCGCGCAGGCCAGCCTGCAGTTCCCGCAGGCGATCGCACTGGGCGCGGACGCCCCGCTGCTGTGGATCGCCGACACCGGCAACGGTCGCCTGCGCACGCTGCGCCTGGGCGGCGGTGAACTGACCACCCAGCCGCTGCCGCGCCGCCTGCACGGCCCGGCTGGCCTGGCCGTGGGCGCAGGTGCGGTGTGGATCGCCGAGACCGACGCCCATGCCGTGCTGCGATTCGACCCCGACAGCGGCGTGCTCAGCGAAGTCCCGATCAGCGAATGACCGACGTTCCCGCCCCGGCCTTCGACGGCAAGGCCTTCGCGGCCCAGCTCAGCACCGCCCCCGGCGTGTACCGCATGTACGCGGCCGACGACACCCTGCTGTACGTGGGCAAGGCGCGCGCGCTGCGCAACCGCGTCGGCAGCTATTTCAACGGCAGCCCGAAGAACGCGCGGATCATGTCGATGATCTCGCAGATCACGCGCATGGACGTGACCGTGACGCGCTCGGAAGCCGAGGCGTTGCTGCTGGAGAATCAGCTGATCAAGTCGCTGTCGCCGCGCTACAACGTCTCGCTGCGCGACGACAAGACCTACCCGCATGTGCTGCTGACCCGCGAGGACTGGCCGCGCATCGCCCTGCATCGGGGCCCGCGCGCCATTCCCGGCCGCTATTTCGGGCCGTATCCGGGCGTGACCGCAGTGCGCGAAACGCTGAACCTGATGCACAAGTTGTTCAAGCTGCGCAGTTGCGAGGACAGCGTGTTCCGCAACCGCTCGCGGCCGTGCCTGCAATACCAGATCGGCCGCTGCAGCGCGCCCTGCGTGGAGCTGGTGCCGGCCGCGGACTACGCCGAATCGGTGCGCCGTGCTGCGCTGTTCCTGGAAGGCAAGAGCGACGAGCTGACCCGCGAGCTGGGCGAGCAGATGCAGGCCGCCAGCGAGGCCCTGGAGTTCGAGCAGGCCGCGCGCCTGCGCGACCTGATCTCCTCGCTGCGCAGCATGCAGACGCGCCAGTACGTGGACGGCCGCGCCGCCGACCTGGACGTGCTGGCGGTGGCCATGCAGGGTTCGCAGGCCTGCGTGCTGCTGCTGGCCTTCCGCGATGGCCGCAACCTCGGCACCCGCCCGTTCTTCCCGCGCACCAATGGCGAGGAGAGTCCGGAGGAAGTGCTGGCCGCGTTCGTCTCGCAGTACTACATCGAATTCGAGCCGCCGCGCGAGATCCTGCTGGATCGCGAGATTCCCGATGCTGACCTGCTGGTCGCGGCGCTGTCGGCCTCGGCCGAGCGCAAGGTGCAGCTGAAGTGGAACGTGCGCGGCGAGCGCGCCGGCTATGTGGAGCTGGCCAGCCGCAACGCGCAGCTCACCCTGGCCACTGAACTCAACAGCCGCAATGCGCAGCATGCGCGCAGCGATGCACTGCGCGAGATGCTGGGCCTGGCCGAGCCGGTCAAGCGGGTCGAGTGCTTCGATATCAGCCATACGCTGGGCGAGGCCACTGTGGCCTCGTGCGTGGTGTTCGACGCCGCCGGTCCGGTACGCGCGCAGTACCGCCGCTTCAACATCAGCGGCATCGAGCCGGGCGACGACTACGCCGCGATGCGCCAGGCCATCGATCGGCGCTTCCGCCGTGCGGTGGAAGAGCAGGGCGTGCTGCCGGACGTACTGCTGATCGACGGTGGTGCCGGTCAGCTGGCGCAGGCGCAGGCCGCGCTGGCCGACCTGGGCGTGGAAGGCGTGCTGCTGGTGGGCGTGGCCAAAGGCGTGGAGCGCCGCGCCGGCCACGAAGCGCTGGTGATGCCCGATGGCCGCGAGCTGCGCCCGGGCGCGGCCAACCCGGCGCTGCAGTTCATCCAGCAGGTGCGCGACGAGGCGCATCGCTTTGCCATCACCGGCCACAGGGGGCGCCGCCAGAAGGCGCGGATGACCAGCAAGCTGGAGGATATCCCCGGCATCGGGCCGCGCCGCCGCGCCAGCCTGCTCAAGCATTTCGGCGGTCTTGTGGGCCTGAAAGCCGCTGGCGAAGCGGAAATCGCCAAGGTGGAAGGCATCAATGACGCCCTCGCGGCACGTATCTACGCTAACCTGCACGGGTTGGCCACGCCTGATGCGGCCGAGTAGAGAGAGAAGCACGCAAGCATGAAGTTGACCCTGCCCACCTGGCTGACGTTGTTGCGGATCGTGATGATCCCGGTGCTGGTGCTGGTGTTCTACCTGCCCTACACCTGGACCAACTTCGCTTCGGCGGCGATCTTCGGCCTGGCCGCGATCACCGACTGGCTCGACGGCTGGATCGCACGCCGTTACCAGCTGGAGTCGGCCTTCGGTGCGTTCCTCGACCCGGTCGCGGACAAGCTGATGGTGGCAGTAGCGCTGTTCCTGATCGTGCAGGGCCATCCGACGCCGTGGATGGCGTTCTGGGCGGCAGTGATCGTCGGCCGCGAGATCGCGGTATCGGCGCTGCGAGAGTGGATGGCCGAGCTGGGCCAGCGCGCCAAGGTGCGCGTGGCGATGATCGGCAAGATCAAGACCACCGCGCAGATGGTCGCGCTGCTGTGCCTGCTGTATTCGGTGGCCCCCAACGTGCCGGTGGAAGACATCTGGATGGGCTGGCCGGTGTTCCACATCGGTGACTGGACTTTGGCGATTGCCGCGGTACTGACCCTGTGGTCGGGCCTGCAGTACCTGCACGCCGCCTGGCCGAGCCTGCGCGATGACGAGCGCGCCGCGCGCGAGCGTGCACGGCAGAAGAAGCTGGGCAACTGAGCCCCGGGGTCGGATCCCTTTCCGCAGGAAAGGGCTCTGACCCCACGGTTGCTGCCATCCACGCATGGCGTGGATCTACTGGAAATGCTGCATCCACGGATGATGCGGATCCAACGGTGTGCGAGGATGCTGTAGTAGATCCACGCCATGCGTGGATACGCGGTGCAAGGCGCCTCGCAGGCCCCGAAAAAACCGCTTGACGCCATTCCCAGAATAGGTAGAATTTCGCCTCCCAAGCGGGAATAGCTCAGTTGGTAGAGCGCAACCTTGCCAAGGTTGAGGTCGCGAGTTCGAGTCTCGTTTCCCGCTCCAAGTTATGATCTACAGACTTCCACTGACGTCTGTAAGTCGTTGAAAAGAGGGGCTTCGGCCCCTTTTTTCATTCCAGCGAGCGCCACGGAAATCCACCCACAGCTACCGTTTTTAAGTGACCAATTGAGGCACAAGAATGCGGTTGGGACGGCTACCGGATAGTTGCTGGGGCTGAGCGGGAACCATGACGAGCATTAGGCCTAAGTCATAACTTAGGAGCCTCGAAATGGCACTCTCTGATCTGACCGTCCGGCAGGCAAGGACCACCGGCAAGCGCTACACCCTCGCCGACAACGACTGCCTGGGCCTGATGGTCTCTGCCGCAGGCGGCAAGTCGTGGATCTTCCGCTACTACTGGCTGGGCAAGCAGAAGCGGATGTCCCTGGGCGGCTATCCCGCCCTCAGTCTGCGCGAGGCCCGCGCCGAGCGGGACAAGGCCCAAGCCCTGCTCGCCAGGGGGATCGATCCCCAAATCGAACGCGACCAGCGCCGGCACGCAGCCAAGCTGGCCGGCGAATACACCTTCAAGAACGTCTTTGATGCCTGGGTCGAGCATCGCCGCAAGGAACTCAAGGAAGGCCGCCAGAGCACGCTTTCGCAGATCCTGCGCATCTTCAACAAGGACGTACTGCCCACCCTGGGAAAGATGTCGATCTACGACATTCGCCGGCCCCAGCTTGTGGGCGTCGTGGCGGCGATCGAGAAGCGCAAGGCGTTCACCACCGCCGAGAAGGTGCGCACCTGGCTCAACCAGATGTTCCGCTATGCCCTGGTCATCGCCGAGGGGCTGGAAGTCAACCCGGCCGCGGATCTGGACGTGGTGGCCGAGCCCAAGCCCCCGGTGGCCCACAATCCCTACCTGCACCTGCCCGAGCTACCCGAGTTCCTTCAGAAGCTCCGGCTCTACAACCCCCGCGGTTGGCAGACCCAGCTTGGCGTCCGGCTGCTGTTCTTGACGGGGGTGCGCACGGGCGAGTTGCGGCTGGCCGAACCCGAGCAGTTCGACCTCGATCGCGGCTTGTGGATCATCCCGCCGCAGGTCGTCAAGCAGCTCCAGGACGAAATGCGCAAGGCCGGCAAGCGGCCGCAGGACGTGCCGCCCTACATCGTGCCCCTGTCCCTGCAAGCCATCGAGATCGTCCGCTATCTCTTGGGCGTGATGCGGCCGGCGCAGAAGTACCTGCTGTCGCATCGCAGCGAACTCAAGAAGCGCATCAGCGAGAACACCCTCAACAAGGCGGTGCAGCTCATGGGCTACGAGGGGCGCCTGACGGGCCACGGCATCCGCGGCACCATCTCGACGGCGCTCAACGAGATCGGCTACCCAAAGATTTGGGTGGATGCGCAGCTTTCGCACTCCGACCCGAACAAGGTCAGCTCGGCCTACAACCACGCGAAGTACGTGGAGCCGCGCCGCCGGATGATGCAGGACTGGGCCGATCGCCTCGACTTGCTCGAACAGGGCGAAGTGGAAGCGGCGGGCGCGCACCTGACCATCCGCATCGACGGGGTGCCTGCGATGGCGGAAGCGGAGGAAGCGGTGGGCGCGGTCCCCGCGGTTGCCGAGCCCGCTGTCCCTGGCTTGCCGCCCGTGGTGGCCACGCCCATCGTCGTGACCCCGAACAGCGGTGGAGTCACGTTCCAACGGCTGTCGCAGGTGCCGCCGCCTCCGGTGCATGCCCCAGAGCCGGAAGTGTCCGCCATCCAGCGCGAGCGTGAGGAAATACTGGCCATCTACGAGTCGCCGAACAATCTGCCGGTCCCGCTGTTCGGCAAACTGGCCGGGAAGTCCAAGGACCAGATCAGCCGCGAGCTGAAAGCGGGCAAGCTGTTGTCCATCAGCCTGGGCAACCGGGGGCAGCGGGTTCCCGACTGGCAACTGGTGCCGCTCAAGCACAAGCTGGCCCAAGTGCTCATGAACCAGTGCCCGCACGCGGATTCGTGGGACCTGTACCGCATGCTGACCCAGCCGCACCCCGACCTGGGTGATCGAGCGGCCATTGATGCGGTCACGCCGACCAACGTGCCAGCAATCATCCGAGTCATCAATGGCGTCTGCATGTCTAAGACGGAGCCGTTCGTCGGGGTTGCTGCGCAACCTGCGCCGGAAGAGGACTATTGCGACGGCTTGCCTGCGAGTGTCATAACTTGTCGTCACGCGACTCGTGGCTCTACAGATGAGTCCTAGAATTCTCGTTCTGATTCATGCAGAACAGCATTCCATGGGGCGGAGCATCTAGGCAACGTCTTGTGAACGCAGTCGGACGACTAACCTTTCCAACGTAGGGTGAGGACGCCCGCTGCGCCGCTGAAGCAAGTAGGTAGTGATCATCGCCGAATCCAGAGCCAAAGGCCGCACAACAATGTCCGGTCGTTGACTGACCGCCATTCTTGCGGCCGTGGTGAAACCGATCCCGTACCCCGCGCTCACCAACGTAAGCATCATGTCCAATGATGACGCGTGTTCGACGCCCCTTGAATTCCATTCCAGCGAATGCAGCAAGCGATCCAACTCTCGATAATATCCCTCGAACATATGCGGGTCGTACAGCACGAGCGGATAGCACGTGAGCTCGATAAGGGGGACCCGCTTGTTGGCAAGTAGAGGATGCCGCTGGGGCATTGCCACGATCAAAGGGGCCTGCCACAAGGGTTGCGCGAGGATTTCGTCGCCAACTTCCGCAGTATGAGCAAGCCCGGCCAAGAAATACCCTGATCGTAGTCCTTTCAATTGTTCGGCCAATGACACCTCTGATAATCGCACCTCAATATCTGGCTCCTCCTCTCGGCAATGCGCTAGGAAGGAAGACAGCCGCCGATCGAATGCACCGTCAGAAATGGCCAGGCGCACGCTACCTCGCAGACCCTCAGCTACTGCCCTGACGTTCTCTCGGGTCTGTTCTAGCAGCGCAAATAGCCTGCGAACGTCTTGCAAGAGCGCCAAGCCGGCGGGTGTCAATTGGGTTCCTCGCCGATCTCGATTAAATAGCACTACGCCCAATTCGCCCTCCAGTTCCTTGATGGCCCGGGATAAGGGAGGCTGCTCAATGTGAAGGCGCTCTGCTGCCCGTGTGAAGTGCAACTCTTCAGCCAAGCGAGCAAAGTACCTCAGGTGCCGCAACTCCATGGCAACCACTTCTCTGAAAACGGCCCGAAGACCGTACGATAGGCGAGGACATTCGATAGAGAGCGGACTGAACTCGACGATATATAGGCCTGACGCGTATCGTCGGCCCTTTGCATGGCCAAGCCGCGTTGCGGTAGATCGAGACTGCTAGCAGCTAGCAACGCTGACCTACTTCTTGTAAGCCGATGGGACGAGGAGCCTGGAACTAGGTGTGGCTCACCCATCGACAGTAACGCTAGCGAAAAATGCCTCGGGGAAAGCGACGGATTAAGTCAGCTCCTCCGATATGCCATGGGATAGTGCGATGGCGCTACTGCTGTGCCGGCCGGATCGCCATGGAATGCCAATGACGTAAGGCAACGCACTGCTCCCGCCACTGTGGATGGCTGTGCATTGCTAAATGGAGCTACAAGAAGGTCGCTGGGACGCATTGAATAGTGTATAGCTTGCATATCCGAAGCGGGACATCAGACAAATCTGAAATTGCTTTCATCGAAATGGTCTGGGGAGCCTTTCACACTTGCTTGGCGGCTTTTCCCGAGCTGGAGACTGTCAGCGAGGAGGATTTTGACTTTGTGGCGCGCCAGCGGAAGCTGCCGGCATTCTTGGTCGAACTGGGCGTCCGCGCTGGTGAATGCGGGCACGATCGTGCTCCCACGTTCGACACCGTGGGCATTCGTTGATAGGCGACATTGCGCAGGACCTGAGCTCGCCGGCTTGCACAGACGAAAATATCAAGGTAATACCAATGATAACCGCAACTGCAGCTATCAATAGCAACGGCGCTCGGTCCCGCAACAATGGGCGTTGCTCAACATGCGGCTCTCTTCCCTGGTGGTCGAGATGTGCGTCACTTCGAAGCTTTGATGGAATCCGCCGGAGGATAAGGCCTATCGCCACGAAGCCGCCGCCGAGCAGAACGCTGCCGAAAACCGCTATCGAACGGCTCATCGCCATTGCGGATGTCCTCATTACGGATGCAAACAGTCATTGATCAGAGTAGCTGCTCTTGGGCTAAGTCCAGCATCGCACCATAGATGGAGAGGACTCGTCACCGAGAAATTTGCCCACGCGCGCCAGGGTGGGCAGTGAGTCGCTGCGCGACTTCGACGCTGAGTAGCAGATTGCGACAGAACACGCACGTGGAATGATTCATGTACGGGATCGTCGACATTGATCCGGCGCGACCGAACGGACGAACCCTGATCGAGGAGCGATTGATGCCGGCAGATCGTGCGGCTACACATGCACTGCGTCATAGCCTTGGTCGTACTCGGCGAGGATCTTAGCGTGTTGCAATGTTTTGACGGTCCGATTCCGCGTCCGCCGCTTGACGTTCAAGGGAGTCTGCCAAAACCGCAGTGGAGCTTTTCGTGCGACCACTGTGTGATACGCAGTCACCGAAGTGCGCTCTGCGGCATCGAGCGCAGAGCAGCAGCGTTCTGGACACGGGCAAACAAAAGTCGGAGGTCGTACGTACAGGACTTTCAGCTGAAAACGGCTTGAACGGAAGAGCTGCATTCTCTGGATGCCGCTCGAACTATCCAATGAGCCAAAGCAAGTTAGCGATACTGAAAAGTGTCAGCATACAATCAATGAGAGTCGGCTTACCCCTCAACAGGCTCAGCACGCAATAGACTACGCCGTAACAGGCCAGCACGGCAGCAAAGGCCTTTACGGAGGCACCTTGTACGCCAAGCATTTGAATGCTGACGGACAGCGCAACCGAGACCGTGCCAATGCTTCGCAGCAACCACCGCAATTGAGTCCGATCTTTTTGCGTCGCGCGATTTGGCGAGTGGAGATTGAGATGCTTCATCGGCTGCAAGTAAGTTTCTATGGTGCTGCTTCGATAGTGTGCAGGCCGACATGTGTGGTGTACATCAGGCAAATCTGAATTCTAGGGCTAGCAGGCGCGCGCCCTCGTGGGAGCTTGGTGTGAAGTCTCTTGCCGAACAGGCCGGCTGCCGTCGCAAGCATTGCCTCGGTTGACGCCTGAGCCTGGCATGGTGCTTGATTGTCATCGCTGACTGCACACACGAGTAGTCATGGCATCTAAAGGGAACTGCATCCCGCCCCTCTCAGTGACATCGTCTTTCGGGGTCTGGAAGTGGCCTTTGCGATATCTACACGCTGGCAGTGTTCTGTGGAAGATGTTGCTGAGAATGAACGTTCCAGCTAAGTCTTCACAGTTCTTTCTCTGTCGACCGTCTCAGTTGAGCCGCCCGCTGTCGCATTTCCGGAAGGCGCGGATTGGTTGGGTCGACACGCGAAAGGCTCTCAATTCTTTCATCGTACTTGGCTGCCAACGTCCGCAGTGCGACCTGGAGGTTGCGAAGCCTTTGAACGGGCGACAGGGTGATCATCGAGGCTCCGAGTGGATATTAAAGCTAGCCTTGAACAGTATCCGGACTCATCTGCCTCGCGAGTATCAGGCGAATCCTAAAAATCGCCGGATTGTGAGGTGCGACCCGCTTAACGCGAGCCGCAAGCGCAGCTATCTGCGCAAGAGACCGCTCCGCTACCGGGGACCAAAAAATCAGACGCGTCTTATTGCATGCCAATTGTTTGAAAAACATCATAGAAAACCAGACTTTCTGCAGAGAGGCGAATCGGATGCCGGTCTCAGCACGCGCATGCATCTAGCGAGCTCATGTCGAGTGCGATCGAATCTGATAGTCATGGAGCGACATACCCTCTTGGGGGAGCTGCGGATAATTTCTGAGAGGGTGTGCATTGAGGCCGTATGGCAAGGTTTGGCGGCGGTTCTTTCACTGGCTGATCTGACTCACTCCCGTTGAGGGGCCACCCCCAAAGTTGGTCCGCAAGAAGTCGTCACAGAGCACCTAGGGAGATCACTCGTGAAACATAGGCGAAAGGATCCAGCTTGCGTTCTAACAGCGGCCAGGGTGGCCTCAATCCAAGCATGCCTCCAGAGTTTGATGTTAATGCACCCCCGACGCTTGCCGCCTGCCGATGGCGTCAGCTGGGCGCAGTGTTGCTTATTACAGGCTGAAGCGATCTTTGCGGCGTGCCGCGGTCTGGCGAAATCACACAAAAACAACTGGCGATGCCACGGCGATGACCAAGCCCTCTCTGCCTATCAGGTAGGTGTGGCCTTGGGGTTCTATCGGCTGTTAGCGCCTGGGAAGGGTTCACCTCCCCAAGTAAGGGTGGGCTCCGATTGGAGTCAACAGCAACTGCAGACTCTACATGCGCTGGGTGTTCAGCATGGCCGCTGGATTCTCTTTTTCACTCAAGGTCCGATCGAGGGGGAGGAGGATGACTATGAGCGAACACTATTCGGCAAGTTGAGGGGCTGACTTCCTATATCTAGCACGAGTTTGACGCTTTCACGATCGGCCTTTCGACCCCGATGCTTACTTGAGTGTATCTGGCGCGATTGGCAGGCACGGAACCTCGGACTAACGAAGACTTGCTCAAGACAATAGTGAAGCGTTGTTTCCGCGGCGCGAGGGTCGCTCATTCGTGATGTGGGAATTGCTTCGAGGCCCTAGGGCGCCACCACTTGAACTTCTTCCTGACATCCGCCTTCTGTCTGGCGGCTTTCTTTCATCATCAAGAACAGGCGCCTTCTTACCGTGCTGCGGTGGCGCCGCGTTGGTTTAAGTAGTGTAGGAACGACATCAGCGTAAGCCACGGAAGGCATTTTTAACGCAGGAGGCGATATGAAAGAACAGCGTACAGCCAGTGATGATAACGGGGAGCCGGATGTCCGAAAAACTTACCTCGAACTACTGCGCGAATACCACGTACTAGAGCAGCGTGTTGCCGAGGCGCGCCAGCGTGCCCTCGGGGATGCATTGGCGCTCATCGTACGGACGATGACCGAGTACGACATTGATCTGTCGCAGATCCGGCACGCGATGCCCAAGGGGAAACTGCGCAAACGTAGTCGCAAGGCAGCGGTCAAGTATATGGACCCGGTCTCGGGGCGAACCTGGACAGGGCGTGGAAGACCCCCGGCGTGGATGAAGAACAAGGATCCGGATGAGTTCCTGCTGACCTAAGGCTACAGAATCTAAGCTCCATCGTATGGGGATGCATGGAACACAAGCGCGATGAGCTGGCCGTGTCGAATGCGGGATCGGCATGGTCAATGTCGGTGCTCGCTCGCTGCAAGTCCGGCATGCGATAGGCCGTCAATGTTGGTTGGGTACACGGGATTTATCGTTGGCTTTGGGGAACGACTTTGCGCACGCGGTCCCGAGAACAAATGCCCAACTGTGTCAGGTCACGGCTCGCCAGCATCCCGTTCCCCGTTCTGCCATGGCGGCGCGCCGCTGGACATGCGTTGGCTGGCTGTCCTCGAGTAGGTGACGACAAACGGCAAACCGGTGATCAGGAACGCTCACTCACTCGCGCTGTTGGATTGGGGCAGCCTTGTGCGCCTCGCATGAGGCCCCTTCATGCACCTGCGCGTGCAGACGACCGTCCACGTGTGTACAGCCGCGTCCGGTAGTCGAGACAGGGAGCAGCGCTGTTAGGCGATGTCCCTCCTTGGGCATAACGATGGCCTGGCAGCACATGCGCTCCCCATTTGCACGCGTTTTCAGGCGCGCCTGATAGCCAGGGTCGTGTCCTGCCCATATCCTTTTCATCCTGAAGTTTCACTCGCCCACTTCCGCCGTAGGGGGGGCGGCCGTCCTCCTTGATACCCCGTAGTGGGTATCACGCGCCTGCGACTCGCAGTGCGCGAAACGACGAGCTCTCGTTTCTTTCGTTCAACAGGCGCGTGATCGTCCCTCCTCTGGATCAGGGCGATCACCTGCCTACCGAAACCTTCGGATTTCTAGCACGCTGCCTTTAAGGCGGAAAAAACTCTGAGAAGCAGATTAATGAATCGAATTTACAATCTTGTTTGGAATACCGCATTACACGGATGGGTCGTTGTTCCCGAAATCGCCAAGCGAAGCGTGAGGACGTCGGGCAAGCGCTGCTTGGTCGTCGGTGCGGTTGCTGCGGCATTGGGTGTTACTTCGTCTGCCTTTGCTCTAGACCTGCATGACGAGCAGCTCTCGACGGCAACCGACTTCACTCCGGCATTTTCGGCGCCACTGGGTGTGAGCTCGACGCTCACCGGCGTCACAGCGACTACGACTGGATATGGTTCGGAGGCAGTGCTGGTAACCGGCGCTGGAGGATTTACCGATCTAAGCATCAATGGTGGTGCTTACAGTACGGGAGGCGTAAACGCGGGTGCGGTGGTCGCCAATGGCGTCGGCGCGCGTATCTTCCTGGACGCCGACTCACGTGGTTCGACTCCGCAATCGGTCGCCATTTTCACTCAAGGGGCGTCGTCGTACGGTCTGTTAGCCGACAACGGGGGGGTGATTCAGGGCAGTAACGTTGGAATTCTGACTCTCGGAGACCGGACCGGCACGCTGTCATCTATGGGGGCCGTGGCCGAAAATGGCGGCAACCTTTTTTTGTCGAATAGCAGGATTTTGACTCGCGGGACGTATGGCGTTGGTCTATATGGGGATACCTACGGGGTGGTAGGGATGGAAAGCGGACGCATTGAAACCAACGGTGCTAACGCAACTGGTGCTGGCGTGTTCAACCACTCCGACCTCTTCCTGAGCGACACTCAGATTTTCACCCATGGCTCAAGTGCACGAGGTGTGGCCGTTAACGGCGCTTCCACCCTGACTGCCCAGAACACTACGATCAGCACACAGGGAGCGAGTTCTCATGGTGTCCAACTGGTCGACAGCGGATCCAGCGGCAGCATCGATGGATCCACGATTACTACGGGCGGCAAAGGTGCTACGGGCATACTCGTCAGCGGCGGATCCATCCAGATCGACAATTCGTCTATTGAGACCGCTGGCATCAATAGCAATGGCGTCACTTCAGCCGGGACAGCAGGTCCCAGCGTCGTCTCGATTAGCGATTCTTCCGTTCAGACCCATGCAGACGGCTCCTACGGGCCTCGATGCAAGAAATGGCGGCAGCATTAATGCGAACAACGTCACCATAAAGACGGCGGGTGGCGTCTATACAAACGGTTCGCTGATGCAAGATTCGGCCGCGGTAGTCGCCGAGTTTGGCGGTACCGTTATGCTGAATGGTACGAACACCATTGAGACGAGCGGTGAACACGCGGTGGGTCTGTATGCACAGACTGACGACAGTGCCGTGCCCGCAGCAATCACCGCGCGCGGCACGACGGCAATTCAGACGCAAGGAGCCAACGCTTCGGGCGTGGAATCATATGGCAATGGCGCGCTCGTCGATGCCTCCGGATTGTATGTGAGCACCAGTGGCGATGGTGCGGCTGGCGCGCAAACGTACGCCGGCGAACTTCGGATTGCCAACAGCCAATTGGCCACGACTGGCGCATTCGCTGCTGGACTCAACGTCAATCAAGGCGGCAGTGCATCGCTTGCAAATGCCACGGTCTCGACTCAAGGCGGTGAGTCATCTGGCGTGCGAGTCACGCAGGGCACCGCGTCCCTAGACACAGTACAAGTGGAGACGTCGGGCAATGGCGCGTACGGCCTGGACGCGAATGGAGTGCAGGCGTCGCTGAACGCAAACAATGTCATCGTCAAAACCAGTGGAGCGCTGGCCGCAGACGGCACTGCCGCGGTGGGCGTGGTCGCGGAGTTTGGTGGTGCGCTGACATTGACAGGTAACAGCGACGTGGTGACGAGTGGAAACTCCGCGATCGGCTTACTCTCGCAGGCTGGCGGGGCCACCATGTCTCCGACCACGTTGATCGCAGATGGTACCAACGGACTGATTCGTGTGAGCACCTCCGGTGCTGGGGCCTACGGTGTGCAAGCATGCAGCTTGCAGGCGGGTTCCGGAGATACCTGCGTGACCGAGAATGTTACCGCGACAGCAGGTGTGTCCCCGGCGGTCGGCGTCAATCTTAGCCAGGTAACGGTTAATACGTCGGGAGAGAAAGCTTATGGCCTGTACGCCGTCAATAGCGGGGCTAGCATCCAGGCCGATACCATTCAGGTCGCTACGTCGGGCCAAGGCGCCGCAGCGCTTCGGGTCCACAACGGTGCCCAGGTCGTGCTCTCGCAAAGCTCGCTGCAGAGTGACGGCGACGATGCCGCCGGCATTCTGCTGGGTGGCGGAGACATGCAGTTTTCCAACAAGGTTACCCTCGCAGGCACCTCTGTGTATAGCGGGCAAGCCGAGGCCATCCGGTCTGTCGGTGGCGTGTCGCAGATTGCGCTGACAGATGGTTCCGTCATCGCCGGTGGCACGGCCACGGCGATCAATGTGACCAGTGGGCCGGGTGGCGTGCCGGGGCAGCTTGATGTCTCGGCTCGCGGCAACGTTATCGTTGGAGGCGACGTGATCGCCACCACAGGCAGCCTCATCAATCTCGATCTGGCTGATGGATCGCTACTGCAAGGGGCGATGCGCAACGGTAACACGATGAGTGTCGACTCGACGAGCCGGTGGCTGATCACCGGCAATTCGGATATGACCAACTTGCACCTGGCGGGAACGGCGGCATTTGCATCGCCCGGAGACGCCGGTCCCAAGACGTTGACGGTTCGCGGCGACTACGTGGGCCAGAACGGTACGATTGTGCTGAATACGTATATGGGGGATGACACATCACCGACGGACAAGTTGGTGATCGATGGCGGTCATGCATCCGGCACGACCGGCTTGGTGGTTCTTCAGACTGGCGGTGGTGGGGCACAGACCCAACAAGGCATACGGGTGGTGGAGGCGGTCAACGGCGGCACAACGGATGCGGGCGCATTCACGCTCGATCCGAGGTCGGATGGTTACCGTCAGGGCAAGGGCACGTTGGCCGCCGGCGCGTACGATTATGCACTTCAGCGCGGCACCGCATCGGTGCCGACCACGCGTACAGGCGCACCATCGGACGACTGGTATCTCGTGTCTGCCAGCAACGTGCCGCCGCCGGAGGATCCGTCCTCGCCTGGTGAAGGCGAGTCGGGAGCAACGCCGGCCCCGGATCCTATCGCGCCGACATCGCCCGTTCGCCCGGAGGTGGGTGCCTATTTCGGCAACCGTTACGCCGCCCAGACACTCATGCAACATACCCTGCGAGATCGACAGGGGCAGGCCACCGACCCTTATGCTGCCAGTGCTCAAGCCGGAGGCGAGGGTACCGGATGGGCACGTATCGTCGGTACCGAAAGCCGCCGTTCTAGCGACGGAGGCTTGCGTTTGGACGACGCACGACGCTTGATCCACGTGGGTAGCGACTTGGCGCGCTGGGACGTTGGGGCGCAAGGGAGTGTGCGTGCCGGCGTGATGGGCGCCTATGGCAGTGCGACCAACTGGTCCAAGACCACGCTTGGCTCGGCCCGGGGCACGGTGGAAGGCTACAGCGCTGGTGCGTATGCGACGTGGTTCGGACATAAGGATCAGCTCAGCGGTCCGTACGTGGATGCGTGGTTAGCCTATGGTGGTTTCCGAAACACCGTGGGTGGGGGCGGCTTGGCGACCGAGTCATATCGCTCGGGGGTATGGAATACCTCTCTGGAAACGGGATACTCGCTCCCGGTCTTTGACAATGGTCATACCCGCCTGTTTGTAGAGCCGCAGGCGCAGTTGCTCTACACCAGGTACAACGCTGGCGATCACACGGAAGCGGGCAATACGATCGTGAGCAACCAAGGGGTATCGAGTGTCACAACCCGCTTGGGCGTGCGTGTGCATGGACATGCCTCGGACAGCAATGCGGCTCCGGTGCTTCAGCCCTTTGCCGAAGTGAACTGGTGGCACGGCAAGGGAGCGCAGAGCATGCGCTTCAATGCCGACGTGGTAACCGACGCTCTGCCCCGCGACCGGTTCGAGGGCAAGCTGGGTGTCCAGGGACAGATCACCAAGCGCTTGTCCGCGTACGGCAGCTTGGGCTTCGAATCGGGCTCGCAAGGTTACTCAGCCGGCAAGGCGCAATTGGCAGTGAAATACGCTTGGTAAGTATTTGCCTGTCACGCTAGGTACCCAGGGCGGCCCCTTCATGGGCCGCCCTTTTCTTTGTGCGCGCACTCATGGGATACCCGTTCCAGTTGGCAACGTCCTTTCCTCTGTTCGGAGGCCGCGTGTCGTCTTCACGTTCGACGTTGCGTTATGTGGTACCTGGCGATGGGAGATGGGGCGCAACACCGCCGGATAGCTGTTATCTCGACGCAGGCACATGGTCCAGACTGCCGTGCACGATGTGCACTTTCAGACGCGCCTGATAGTCGGGCGAAAAATGGGAGCTTAATCTCTTACGTGCTTTCAGGTGGACTCTGGTCGCCGAACGCACGCTCTGCAGCCTCCGAGGCTTTCGATCAACAGGCGAATAACAACCCTCCAGGTGATCGCTGGAATTCAATCATGAAAAGGTAATGATCATGAAGCAGATGCTTCTTCCTGCTGTCCTTGCCGCAGTTTGTGCAGTGAGTACACTGGGCGTATCGTCGGCGCAAGCTGCTGACGGCACCATCACGTTCAACGGCAAGATCAGCGCAGCCAGCTGCGTCATCGATGGTACCAGCGGCGCCTCCGGTACGAACGGGGCGATCACGGTCGCCATGGGAACCGTGTCGACGCAAGCGCTGCAGGCTGCCAATTCGACTGCGGGGCAGACCCCGTTCGCGCTGAAATTGAGCGGAGCGAATTGCACCAACGGCCAGACGGCCGCGATGTGGGTCGAAACCGCGTCCACGGCCGCTTTGGATACCACCACCAACAATCTGAAGAACCAGGCCGTGGGCGGCTCGAACGTGCAGGTGCAGCTGCTGAACGGTAATACCAACCAGCAGATCAAGCTGGGTCAGCCCGCCGTGGTAACTACGGGTGCGACGGTGCTGAGCAATAACCAGCCTGCCGCCACAATCGCGGGAAATACCGCAACGCTGAAGTATATCGCCCAGTACGTGAACACCGGTGCGGCCGGGTCCGTCACGGCAGGCAACGTGCAGACCGCGTTGACCTATTCGATGCAGTACAACTGATCGTCCCTGTGACCTTCGCATGGGCAAGCCGCAAGGTCGGCTTGCCCATGTGTTTCATTTTCCTCTTTGCAGTTGTTTGCAAGCCGAGAATATGTGATGAAGACTTTTTGCCACATGCTGTGCGCGCTGGTCGTGGCCATGATCACGGCGGATGTCGCGCACGCGGGCATTCAACTCAACGCCACACGCGTGGTGTATTCCGCAGGTGAACGCGAGGCATCGTTGAGCATGGTCAACAATGGGAGCGACGCGCGCTTGGTGCAGGCGTGGATCGATTCTGGCGACATCAGCGAGCGCCCCGAAAACAGTAAGGCCCCTTTCCTCGTTACGCCGCCCATGTCGCGAGTCGATCCTGGCAAGGGTCAAACGCTACGCATCATGCTGTCGGACGCAACACTTCCACAGGATCGCGAGAGCGTGTATTGGCTGAATGTATTGGAGATCCCGCCCAAGCCCAGGCAGGCCGATGGCGGCGCGCCACAAAACTATGTGCAGATGGCGGTCCGCACACGCATCAAGCTGTTTTACCGACCCAAGGGGTTGGTAGGTACGCCTGAGACGGCGGTGAAGAATTTAGTATGGCATCTGCGTAGCCGCGGTGGAGCGTCCATTCTAGAGTGCACCAATGGCACGCCGTTCAATGTGTCTTTTAGCGACGTGTCGTTCAAGAATGCACCGCCCAACATGAGCGTTTCCAAAGGCGGGATGTGCCCCGCAAAGGGCGTGGCGGAATTTCCAGTGCCAGGTTCCCCGAACGCGGCCGCAGGTCAACTGGTGCTCACCGTGGTCAATGACTACGGTGCATTCGTTCCGTACGAAGCGACTTTCTCCCCCTAACGCTCGGTCCCGCGCGCCTCTTCGTCGCGCGTGAGCGACTCTCCAACGTTCCGCTTTCATCCTGATTGACGCCGCGTTCGCGTGGCAGGGCGTCTCTCGACCGTGACGAGCTGAATCTTGTTATGACTTGATTTGAGAAGCACATGAAAAGGAGCACTCCGCGTCATCGTCTGGCTTCTTGCAGCTCGCCCCAGCCCCCGCGTGTGGTACTTCGACCGCACGTGCTTGCTTGGTCGGCAGCATGGGCGCTCGGTCTGATTCCGGCGCCGAGCCTCGCCGAGCCCGAGGCAGTGGCAGCTGCGGGGGCGTACGTCGAATTCAACACGGCTTTTCTTGGCCCCACGACGACGTCAAAGATGGATATTTCGCGCTACGAGCGAGGCAACCCGGTGTTGCCGGGAACGTACAGCGTTGACCTGTTCGTCAATGAGGAGTTTATCGCGCGCCCTGCGATCGTGTTTCGTACGGTTGCCGGAAAGGATGCTGCGCAACCTTGCTTCACGTACGACATGCTGCTGCAGATGGGCATTAATCTAAACAAGCTTGACCAGCACCCTGTCGGCCCCCAGAGCACGTGCATTTCACTTCAGGACATCGAACCCGATGCAAGCGCCCGAATGGACGTGAACGCGTTGCGTTTGGATGTCTCGATTCCTCAAGCGACGATGGTGCGCCGCGCCCGCGGTTATGTGGATCCGCAGTTGTGGGACCAGGGCCAGTCCGCCCTACTGTTGGGCTATAACTTCAACGTTTACTCGGTGAATCAGCGATATGCGGGCGGTTCCACGAGCGGCGGCCAGGCGATTGGCCCCGATGGAGCGCCGGTGTCTGTGCAGAACGGGACTTACTTCCGTTTGGGAAGTGACGGCACATACGTGCCCAGCAACAACGGTGGCTTCATGCTGAGCCCTGATGGGCGGTACGTTCCGGTGCGGCCTGGTAGTTTCACGGCGGCTCGCTCCGGTGGAGGATACGACAATGTCAATGCCTACCTCGGTCTGAACATGGGGTTGAATGCAGGAGGTTGGCGCTTGCGCAGTCAGGGTAACCTCGTCTGGGATCAACAGAGTGGCCGTGCGCTGTGGACGAACATTGGCTCTACTGCGTCGCACGATGTGACGGCGCTCAAAGCACAAGCGACGTTGGGCCAATCCGCCACACAAGGCATCATCTTCGACAGCACGCCATTTCGTGGGGCGACGCTATATTCCGATGACCGCATGCTGCCGGACTCCATGCAGGGGTTCGCGCCAGTTGTACGGGGCGTGGCCAATACGCGCGCGCGGGTGGAGCTGCGCCAGAACGGTATGCTCATTTACGAGACCACCGTAGCGCCGGGTCCGTTCGTTATTGACGACCTTTACTCGACCAGCTATGGCGGGGACATCACCGTCACCGTCTTTGAGGCGAATGGCAATACGCACTCCTTTGTTGTGCCGTTCTCTGCTGTGCCGATGCTGCTTCGGCCCGGCGTCGGTCGCTGGGCAGTGACAGCGGGGCAAGTCTATTATCCGAGCCTCAACCAGAGCACGATGTCCTTCTTTGAGGGCACGTACCAGAGAGGCATCAACAATTGGCTGACCCTGTATGGTGGCCTGCAAGTCGCCAACGGTTCCCAGTACACCAACATGCTGCTCGGCGCCGCGGTCAATACGCCGATGGGCGCGTTTGCCACCGACCTTTCCCGATCGAGCACGCGTCTGGGCCAAACACATTTGTCGGGGGACAGCGTGCGCGTGTCCTACTCCAAGACCATACCTACCAGTCAAACCACCTTCATGTTGGCAACCTATCGCTATTCCGATGGTGGTTACCAGTCGCTGTCGGACGCCACGCTCACCAAGGGTCAACTCGCCGCAGCCCAGGGTGCGGGATATTCGTTCGATCCGAGCAGTCTCTATCTCGGGCGCAACAAGCTGCGACTGCAAGTGACCTTGAGTCAGAGTCTGGGAGACAGGTATGGCTCGGTCTACTTCAACGGACTACGAAACACGTACTGGGGACAGTCCAATAGTAGTGCAACGTACCAGTTCGGATACTCCAATAGCTGGCGTGGTATGACCATTGGCATCACCGCCGGGCGTACCTACGCTTATAGCGGGGCCGCGGGTGGTGGACGCTTCGATAACCAGATTGGCATTAACCTGTCGGTGCCGCTCGGCCGGACTGCTCAACAGGCACCGACCCTGACGCTGATGGCCCAACACGACGATAATTCGGGTAATACGAGCGGCGCCGCAATCAGCGGCACGTTCGGGGAATTCAATCAGTACAACTACAACGCGGCCGTGAATTATCAGGATCGTAGCGGTGACGCTACGACCGTAAGCGGAGGCCTTGGCTGGGCGGCGCCGTACGGGCACCTCAATGGAAGCTACTCCGTCAGCGATCATTATCGCCAGGGGGCTTTGGGGGCATCGGGCGGGGTTGTAGTGCATGGCGGTGGGGTGACATTGGCACCTCAGATGGACTTGAACAGTCCAGTGGCGATCATTCACGCGCCCGATGCGCAGGGCGCGCGTGTGACCAGCGGAGGCCAGACCAAGATCGACGGTCGCGGCTACGCCATCGCGGCGGGGCTAACGCCATACCGGATGAACGACGTCATCCTGGATCCGTCGGGCACGTCTGTGGATGTCGAGTTGCAAACGACGCGCCTACAAACTGCGCCACGGGCTGGGGCAGTGGTTCCGATGACATTCCAGACCAGCAAGGGTCGGGCGTTGCTGATTCGTAGTCAGCGAGCGAATGGCGAGTCCATCCCTCTCGGTTCTGATGTGTCTGACGCGCAGGGGAACCTCGTCGGAATGGTCGGTCAAGGGGGGCAGATTTTCGTGCGTACAGCGCTGTCGCAAGGCGACCTTCAAGTCCAGTGGGGTACCGATCCTTCGCAACAATGTCGCATCGAATATTCTGTTCCCGATCGAACCGTCGGAGATTCGCTTCAGGCACTGACCGCTATTACTGCTATTTGTCAGTGATGGAACTTCGCAGCCTTAGAGCGTTTCTGGGTCAAGCCGTTGGGCATAAGCTCAGTTCTGCTGGACTAGGAACGGTTCAAAGGATCGCTAAATGGTTGCTCGCAGGGGTTGATTCATGCGCTGCCGCCATCGCATCCGAGGCTGGACAGCATCAGCTTGGCGTTTGAGGAGAATAAACATGAAGATGAACTGGATGGGCAGATGTGTCCTGCCCCACCTCGTAGCGATGCTATCCCCGCGTGCTGCTTTGCGCTTGGGCGTAGTCCTGATTCTAGCGATGGCCGCTCACAACGTTAGTGCCAGATCTGTCTGCAAGATGACAAACGTAAGTGATGGTAAGGCTTACTATGTGGGAGGGGTGAGCGGATTCAATCCACCGCCATTTGATCAAGCAGCATATGCGGTCGGCCAAACTATCTACAAAGCAACTGGGACGATCGTTATTGATAATACCAAGGGTCAAGCCACATTTTCGTGTTCGGGTAATCCTCCGGATAGACTTTTTATGTCCGGTTATGGGGTCCCGTCGAATAACATATATTCTACTTCGGTCCCAGGCGTCGGGCTGAGGATATCCTCCTTCGCTCAGAGCTATTGGCCTCTCAGTTCGACATATTTGCCATACGAGGGCTCGATCGGGTATAGCTATTTCGAAACCCAATTTGAAATTGCCCTTGAATTGGTGAAGACCGGGCCGATATCTGCAGGTGGAGTTCTTCAAGGAAGCTTCGGGAAATATACCGTTGGCTCGGCCGGTGGGCAGATATTGCTGGATTTTGTTTGGGATAAGCCGGTGGTTGTCCAGCCGCAGGCGCCGACCTGCACGGTGCAGACGCCCACAATTGGTGTAACCATGCCTACAGTCTCAACTGCAGCTTTCCCCGCGATCGGAAAGACCGCGGGCGAAAGTGCATTTGACATCGTGTTGAGCTGTTCGGGTGGCATGTCGGGCACCTCTACCAACGCTCGCGTGACCCTCACTGACTCTAGCGCACCGGGCGCTGTATCCGATGTGCTTTCGCTGACGCCCTCGTCTGCGGCCAAGGGGGTGGGGTTCCAGGTGCTATTTAACGGCACGGTGCTAACGTTCGGTCCTGAATCAGGTGTCGGAGGCAATAGCTGGGCCGCCGGTACGATCCAGCAAGGACAATCGACCTTTCGTATTCCATTGAAAGTGCGATACGTGCGGACAGGTCAGACCATCACTCCGGGTGCGGCCATTGGCGTGGCGACGTTTACGATGAGCTATCCCTAGCCCTCGCGCGGGGTGTGAGATAAGAAAGGGCACGACGCACATATCTTCCCTTTTCACTATATCTGCCTAGGGTGTTGGGTTGCGCCCGACGCCCGGGGCAAGCAGGACGGCTACTGCCCTTCGGGCAGGGCGAGGCGTAGTATGACGCTCACGCGAATTTCGGTGAGGTGCCAGCGGCGCAGCCAAATGGGTAACCGTCGCTGCTGCCATACATCCGACTACAAACGCAGGTGCGGGCTAGCACAGTGGCTCGTGGCAATCTCAGTCGCCTCATCGTTGTTCCGCGAGCAAGCTTGACTTTCAGGTTTGCCTGATTTCCCGCTGTCGTGGTTGTACCTACGATAAGGTCATGACAACCTCCGCACACCACGATTCGGCCTCGAGCGCTTCCGCAAGCACCCCTACGGTGCTGTTGCGCTGGCTTACGGTGTGCATTTTCCTTTGTCTGATCGGCACCGCCGGCTTTTTTCTTCTGGCGCGCATGACGGAAAAAGTGTCCCTGCATCGCAGGGAAATGAACGCGGCAGCGTACAACGTCCAATCGTATTTCAATCAAAGAGAAGCGCTTTTGCGTTATCTCAACGACTCCGTCATTACAACAGTCCCGACTCAGTCTTTGTTGGCAACCAACGAGGCTCGGCCCCTGTCGCTGGGAATGGGAACGGACCGTCAGAAGCGCGTACTGTTGCTATCTCAACGCGCGGAACACACGCTCACGACGCTCGGTGCTGACCTGCTTCTTGGCGGCGACTTGCCTGCCGGTGAAATGCGATGGCTCGCGGGGCCGCAGTTGAGCGGCGACCTAGTCCGCGCGCCAAGGAACACCGAATGGAGCGACAAATCCGCAGACGGCCGTGTCTATTGGTCACGTGGCATCACCGGGCAGGAGCTTTATCTTGCGCAGGTCGTGAGTCCGCACGACTCCCACCAGTGGCTCGTACTGCAATTGAACGTCGAGGACGCAAAGCGAGTGATCCATGGCGCCGGGATCGGCGACTATGCGTTGCTGAACGCCAGCGGTAAGGTGTTTTTGACAAGTAAAGCCGCTAGCGAGGACGGCCTCCTCTGGAAGGATTTGAATGGCCGTGGTCAGGACATGTTTGGTATTGCCTGGTTGGGTGGGCTACCACGTCAACTCGTTCTGGATGTGGCGGTCGGTGAAGACGGATGGCGCCTGATCTACGTCGTGCCAATGGGCCAGGTGGCGCGCGACCTGTGGGTCGATCTGGTGTGTACTGGAGCACTTATTGTCCTGGCGGCTGCGGGATTGGTGTTATTGCGGCGCCGTGTCACGCGGCAGCTCATCGAGCCGGCCATCGCGCAGCACCGACAATTGCGCGAGAGTGCAGCTTTTACGAATGCTGTCATCGACCTCGCGCCCGTCGGGATTGCCGTTGTTCGGCGAAGCGATCAGCAGATCATTCTCTCCAACACCTTGGTGCGTGAATGGCTCGGTGACGATCTGCATGGTCAGGACTGGCAAGCCGAGTGGCGTGCACAAGTTGCGGGAAGAGCGGCCAGCAAGGAGTTCGCAACGTCCGGCGACAAGCATTTGCAGGTTCTCTATGCCTCGACACGCTACCAAGACGACGATGTGCTGTTATGCGTATTCAACGATATCACCCGGCATCGTCAAGCGCAGCGCGCTCTGGCCACGGCCCGCAAGGCCGCCGATAGCGCCAACCAGGCCAAGAGCGCGTTCCTCGCGATGATCACCCACGAGATCCGCACACCACTTTACGGCCTGCTTGGCACGTTGGAGTTGCTCGGGCGAACTTCTCTGGATCCGCAGCAGGCGGAATACTTGCGCACGATGAATGATTCCTCCATCACGCTGCGACAACTCATCAGTGATGTGCTCGATGTTTCCAAGATCGAATCAGGACAGATGAATCTGGAGGTAGCGCCGTTTAGTCCGCTGGATCTGGCCGAGAGTGTGGTGCGGGTTTTTTCGGATACTGCCGCCGGCAAAGGCCTCAAGCTCGTGCTGTGCGTGGATCCCGCCCTACCAGCTCGGGTCTCGGGTGATGCTGAGAGAATCCGTCAGGTATTAAGCAACCTCTTGAGCAATGCCATCAAATTCACGCATTACGGAAGTGTCACGTTGCGTGTGCGACTAATCGAGCGCGAAGGCGATTCGAGCCGTCTGGCGTGGCAGGTGACCGATACCGGAATCGGGATCGCGGCCAAGGATCAGGCCACACTTTTTGAGCCGTTTGCGCAGGTTAAGGGTACGGGCACGCATCGTGGTACGGGTCTTGGATTGTCGATCAGCGAGCGTCTGGCGCACCTGATGAGCGGCGAGCTACGCCTGGTTAGTGAGCCCGGGCTGGGTAGCAGCTTCACCCTCACATTGCCCCTGCCGCTCGTCGAAGCCGAAGATACGTCCGTTAGGCTCCTGGCGGAGCCGGCTGTATATGTGCGCGGGCGGCAGCGTGAACTGGTCGATAGCGTAGTCGGATGGGTGCAACGCTGGGGGGGAGTCTCCAAGATTATTGGGAGCGACTTCATTGTGGGGGAGTCGCGCGATGGTGCGGTGCTGGTCGATATCGATCCCGACCAGCCATTGCCGTGGCAAGGTCCGCAAGTGTTGTTGATGTCTGCGCATAGCGATGCGATGCGCTCATCGTGTAGCAACGCCGCGGTGGTGATGCTCTCAAGCCTGCGCGCTGTGGGTGCGGCTATCGCACAGGCGCAGCGCGGTTCGCTGCGCCATGAGGGCTCTGGGTTGACTGCGGCAGTCGAGCCATTGTCGCTTCACGTTCTAGCCGTCGAAGACAATCCCATCAATCGTCTCATCCTCAAGGAGCAACTAGAGGTGCTTGGGTGTCGCGTGAGCGTCGCAAACGACGGCGCTGCGGCGATGCGCTTGTGCCTGGATGAGTCGTTTGATGTGGTCATCACGGACATCAATATGCCGGAAATGGATGGCCATCAACTGGTACGCGAACTGCGATCCGGTGGCCATGCGGTACCTGTCATAGGTGCTACCGCCAATGCCACTTTCGAAGAGAGGCAACGTTGCCTGGAAAGCGGAATGCAGGCTTACCTCGCGAAGCCTATTGAAATGAATGCGCTTCGGGACGTCCTTGTGAGCGTGAGTCAAGGGGGCAAGAAATGAGTTTCGCCATTCTCATCGTTGAAGATCAGGCGTTTCAGCGCGGATTTATCGCAAATCTTTTCAGTGCACATGCTGGCTTGCGTGTGGATGCATGCGACAGTGCGCAGTCAGCCATCGCGATGTGCAATTGCCAGTCCTACGATCTAGTCGTGACGGACTTATTGATGCCGGATCACGATGGCATCCAGTTGATCCAGGAGTTGGCTGCGCGGTCGAATCCACCGCGCTTGGCGCTCGTAAGTGCTACGTCCCGACGGATGATGAGTGCGGCCCGCTTGATGGCGGAATCACTGGGTCTGACGGTGCTGGGCTTACTGCCGAAGCCTGTTGCGGCCTCTGATGTGGACGCCCTGCTCGACGCGTTGGCACTCAGTGGTGACGTGCAAAAGGGTACGGAACCGACGCGCGTCGTGCCGATTGAAGCAACGCGGGAAGAACTCCAGCGCGCTCTTGCGGAGGGGCGTATCACGGCCTGGTTTCAACCCAAAAAGTCGTTGACCTCTGGGGC
Source organism: Stenotrophomonas sp. HMSC10F07 (assembly GCF_001807895.1). NCBI lineage: Bacteria > Pseudomonadati > Pseudomonadota > Gammaproteobacteria > Lysobacterales > Lysobacteraceae > Stenotrophomonas > Stenotrophomonas sp. HMSC10F07. Next base: position 118,692 of record NZ_KV791446.1, on the reverse strand, counting down.
CGTCGTGGCTGCGGAGGCCCTTGTGCGCTGGGAGCACCCGCAGCGTGGCATTCTATTGCCTGGAACGTTCTTATCAGCCGTGCATGCGCACGGTCTTGACGAGGCGCTGCTGGTACAGGTGCTCAAGGCCAGCGTTCAAGCGCAGAAGCGCTGGCGCAAGCTCGGCTTTCACATCCCCGTGTCGATCAACCTGCCGCCTCACCTGCTTGAACATGCGGACCTTCCCGATCGCTTGCTCGCCTTGACCCAGCAATGGGGCGGTACTCCCAGTGACTTATGCTTCGAGTTGATGGAAAGCTCGACCACGCATCATGTAAGTGACTACTACGCCGGCGCCTGTCGGCTGCGCATGAAGGGCTTTGGACTGGCGCAGGATGATTTTGGGCAAGGGTTGAGTTCGGTTCACAACTTGGTCAACACGCCATTCACGGAGGTCAAGATCGATCGAGCCTTGGTACACGGATGCGCCGCAAGCGCTGCGCTCCAGTTGACGCTATCCACAGTAATCACCTTGGCCAATCGTCTGGGCTTGACGATCGTGGCCGAAGGCGTGGAGGCGGAAGCGGACTTGGCCGCGTTGCGTCGTTTAGGCTGTGATGTAGTGCAAGGCTTTTTTATTTCGCAGGCCTTGCCTTTAGACGGCTTCGCGCGGCTCCTCTCCGAGGAGCGGTCTGCCTCCGGCGGGCCGTCTAAGTTGTCGTAATTTGGCTCGGCCAGGCCAATGGCTTTAGCTATCATTGGCCAACCGCAGATTGCCTCGTTATCCGGTGCGCACGCGGCAGCTGGGTGCGAGCGACGGCAAATGGGGTAGGCGCTCTTGTTGCATGGGCTGTGGCCTATTCACAGTGGTTTCACCGCTCAATTGTTTTGTATTTCAGAGTGGCCTTCCGGAGCCGGCGGCTCGGTCGTCCATCTACGCCCCGGCGTATTGACAACGTATACCGTAGTTTTTATAGTCAGAAGGGCGCGCATTCCGGCACCAGGCCGGTGCAGCTGCGCCTTTCCTGAGGCGCATATGCCGGAAGCCTTGCCATTTCGCCGACTTGCCAGTCGGTCTGTCCTCGCCCATGCGTTGCTCGTGATAGTCGTTGTACTGGCAACCCTGCAGGCCGGTTTGCTGATTTCTGCTGGGTTGCAGGTGCTGCGGGAGACCGAGGACAAGCTCGAGTTCCACTTTCGACGTCTGGACGGTGCGTTAAAGGAACAGGAGCGCTTCCTGCAACGCTGGCGGTTGCATGACACCTCTCCATCCCCAAACGACAGTAGCTTATCCGCGACGGCATCAAATCCGCCATGGTCCATGGCACCGTTCTTTGCCTCCTGGGCTCTGGTGCAGGCGCCTGGCAGTTCCTCTCAAACGTCGCCACGGGAGCTCGCCGAGCGGTTTCTTCGGTTCTATGGAAGCTTCTGGGCCGAATCATCGTACGTCGCTCCCCAATGCATGCTGGTGGATGGGGCCGGTAGGTCCGGAATACTAGTTCCCGTTACGGGCAATTCTGCGGATCGCCTCCAGGGAAGTCCTTCCCAGTTGGAGGCTGCTGTCACGCGTATTCATCGAACCGTCGTCAACCGACCTCAACTAAAGGAAGGGCAGATCCTTTGGGTTCCTATCCCATGGCTTGACGGCCAGTCCCGGTTGCTCGCCATTTCGTATGCACCTCAGGACAAGCGCTTATGGGCTATGGAAAGCGACGAGGCGTTCCCATCGGCAAGCTGTTTGCTGGACACCGGGCGCGTTGACGATTTTCGAGAGGCGCTCGGCCGCTCGACCTTTTCCAGTCTCTCCCTATTTGACGCCGAGGGCACACGATTGTTTGGTCTAGCCGAAGACACGCCCCGTCCGGGTGCGTCGGCGCTTGGGGTCGACCGCCGTGGTCTCGTCTACAGAGTGCACAACGATCGCCAATGGATTGGCGTCTATCATATTGCTTGGGGTCAACTGGTCGGCCAGGCGCGCGCCCCGCTGCTTGCGAGCGCGATCGTGGCCCTCCTACTCGCTGCTGGCGGCGTGATTCTACTGGGAACGTATCGTCGCTCGGTCGTTGAGCCGATGCGTCTTAACCAGACGAAACTCCTGGAAAGTGAAGCCTTCAGTCGTGCCGTTCTTGAGCATGCTCCGATTGGGCTATGCCTGCTACGGCGCAGTGATGGCGCGGTCATGCTCGACAACGAGCGCTTGCGAGACTGGCTTGGCGGGGATTACAAGGGCGGGGGCTGGGTAGGTGCATGGCGGCAAGCCGTGTGTGCGGAGGCGCACGGATCGTCGGGCAGCGAACGCAGCTATAGGACGCCCGAACAGCGAGATCTTCTGGTCAGCGCGGCCGACGTTAAGTACCGCGGTGAGTCGGCAGTCTTGTGCTTATTCATCGATCTGAGCACGCAACGTGAGGCGGAACGCCTGTTGCAAAAGGCCACTTCTGCCGCCGATTCGGCCAACCGCGCGAAAAGCATGTTCCTCGCCACGATGAGCCATGAAATCCGCACGCCCCTTTATGGTGTACTGGGCACACTTGAGCTGCTCGGCCTGACTCCCCTGAACCCGCGTCAACATGAGTACCTGCAGACGATCCAGCACTCCTCGGTCGTGCTCATGCAGATCATCAGTGACATCCTGGATTTGAGCAAGGCGGAGGCGGGACAATTGCGGTTGGAGGCAGGGACCTTTGACCCGGTATTGCTCACAGAAGATACCGTCGCCGCTTGGGCAGGCGCAGCGCGTCAAAAAGGTCTCCAGTGTTATGCCTGTATCGACGCCGATGCTCCCAAAGCGCTTGAAGGTGACGCGGCTAGAATCCGCCAGGTCCTGAACAATTTACTCAGCAATGCGGTGAAATTTACCGACATTGGACGCGTCGTGGTGCGTATGACGCGCTTCATGCGGGATGAGCGGCAATGGCTGCAATGGCAGGTGACCGATACCGGTATCGGCATTGCCGATGAGCATCAAGTGCATCTGTTTGGTGCGTTCTATCAGGCAAGCCCCAGCAACGATGGCCAACGCGGTGCCGGTTTGGGCCTCTCCATTTGCGCCCACCTGGTCGCCATCATGGGAGGAGACATTCGCCTAGTGAGCGAAAGCGGCCTGGGCAGCAGCTTTACCTTCGAACTCCCCCTGCCGTCTGCGTCATCCGAATCGCTGCGCCCTGCGCCTGCCCGGTTAGCGTGCGAGGTGGCGGTTCTCGTGCGCGGACCGGTGCGTGAATTGGTGCAGTCGATCACCGCGAGATTGTGCGAACGTGGTGCGGCCGCTATGCCCTGGAAGGGCAGTACCGCACCCGAGGCCGAGCCAGATACCGTCATGCTCGATCTTGAGCTAGAGGATTCCCATTCGACGTGGCCGGGTCCTCACGTTATCGCGAGCAGCGACGCAGGCCTACCCGAGTACGTGGGCGGGGCTTGGCACGTTACCCTGCACCGTTTAGATGCCATCGTGGCAGCGATTGCTTCAGCCAATGGCCAGCCGCTTCCTGCGGCAGCGCGCGGTAGTGCGCAGCCCGTACAGCATTTAGGGCTTCAGGTTCTGGTTGCGGAAGACAACCCTGTCAATCAAGCCATTTTACGCGAGCAACTGGAACAACTGGGTTGCCAGGCCGTGGTCGCCAGCGATGGTCGTGAAGCACTCGACTACTGGGGCCAACGCCCCTTTGACGCAATCATCACCGACCTCAATATGCCGAGATTGGATGGACACGCCTTAACGCGCGCGCTGCGAGAACGTGGTGTTCGTGTTCCGATCATTGGTGCGACCGCCAACGCGGACCCTGCCGAACATGATCGCTGCGTTGCGCTGGGCATGGAGGCGCTGTTGGTCAAGCCCATCACGCTGCGTGCACTCCAGGAGGTCCTCGAGCCGGCCGTTAGGGGGGCGCAGATGTCCCCCGAAGAACCCTCAGCACCGGCAAGCCGTCCATCGTCCCCTGAGGAGGTGCTGCACATTGCGCCACACATGCGCGAGCTGTTTGTGCAATCCATGCGAGAGGACTTGGGAACTCTTAGGGATGCGCTCGATGCCGCGCAAGCGACGACGGTCTCCCAGGTACTGCATCGTATTCGTGGTGCCTTAGTCGTCGTCGGAGCAACGACACTCGCCGACGCGGGGCTCTCGATTGAAGGACGGTTGAAGTCCGGCGCCAGTGTCATCGAAGAGCGCCCTAACGTGCTCGATTTCATAAGTCGTCTAAGCGCGCTACTCGAGCCACTTGGAGAGTTCGAAGCCAACCCTCCCCACCTAATGGACGGTTTCCAATGAGCACGCGTTTACTGATTGCTGACGATCATCCAATTGTGTTAGCCGGCATCCGGGACGCACTCGCCAAAGAACGCGATCTGCAGATTGTGGGTGAAGCTAGGGACCCTGCAGCACTTATTGAACTCATGGCACGTGTTCAACCCGACGCGCTCATCACCGACTACAGTATGCCAGGCAACGAAGAATTCAGTGACGGCATCAAGTTGATTTCCTACCTGCATCGCCGTTTTCCGGAATGCCATCTGTTGGTGCTCACCATGATGTCCAACCCCTCTTTGCTAAGCGCCATGTATGCGGCAGGAGCGGCGGGCGTGGTGGTGAAGAGTCACGGGCTGGCCAGTCTGGTACAGGCGCTCCGAACTATCCTTAGCGGTCGTCTTCACCATGCGCCGGAGTTGCAGACCGATGCGCTCTGCCGAGACGCCGCAAGTGGTGTTGAAGCGGCAGCTAGTTTGTCGCCGCGGGAATTCGAGGTTATCCGCCTTTTTGTCAGGGGATTGTCTGTCAGGGACATCGCGCTACAACTGAACCGCAGCGGCAAGACAGTGAGTACCCAGAAGGTCAGTGCAATGCGAAAGCTAGGTGTCGACACCGATCAGGCATTGATCGAATACTGTTTGAGAGTCGCGTTGTTTGGTTGATCTGGATGCGCCGACGCCACCTGATGCGGCAAGCCACAGCGCGGGTCGACGGATACTCCCGCACCTAGACAGGCAAGCAACGACACTCTGGCATCTATCTTGTCGGCGGCCAACGTGTCGCAGTTCTGGTGGAGACGTTTTTTTAGGATTTGCCCTATTGCTACTGCCGTGGGTTATGAAGATATGTTGGCGTTGACCTTGGGACTTCTCCCATAGAGGGCTCGGAACGTTGAATTTCTATTCAGTAATTATTCTGGTGGCCACATTCGGCCTTATCGCTTCGTTTACTTTCGCTGGTCGGCACTTTCGCCTGCGCGCTGGAAATGTTAATAGGGAGGAAGACTTCCACAAGTTAATAACCGGCGCGGCTCTCTCTCTGCTGGGCTTGCTGATAGGTTTTACGCTATCCATGGCGATAGGAGGTTTCAATTCTCGTCAGTCCTCTGAGGAGAACGAAGCAATAGCCATTCGAGCAGCTATGCAAAAGTCCTCACTCCTATCGCCGGAGAACCAGAAGATCGCAATTGCCCTGCTCGAAGACTACTTGACGCTTCGTGTTGAACTTTACGAGTCTGCGGGCAGTGAACAACGGGGTAGACTTCGTGAAGAAGCTCTGAACACGCAGCGTCGGCTGTGGGAAGTTGCCGCCTCCGAGGCGCGCCGGAACCCTACGCCCATCAACGCGCTTGTGGTCAACGCGTTCACCGACCTTTCCAGTTCGCAACAGCGAACAATCTCGTACTGGCGCCGACAGGTTCCATTGGCGGCATGGGCACTGCTTTTGTTCATTGCCGGGTGCTGCGGCGGGCTTATCGGCTATAGCGCAGGGCATACATCGAAGCACGATGGGATGCTATTGATCATGCCGGCGATCATCGCGCTTGCCTTTCTAACGATTGCCGAGATAGACGCTCCCGGTGAAGGCATCATTAGGGTTAGCGCCAACAACCTCAAGACCATCAGTTTGGAATGATGCGAAAACGATGGCGTGAGCTGCTCATGGCTATCGTCAGGGCTGCGCTTGCGAAAGCCCAAGAATCAACTCCCTCGGCGCGCGGCCCGCCACGGAACTCATATGACCTGAGTGAGCGACGAGGGGACAGACCATAGATCGGCGCCAAAGCACTTGGAGCGGCTACCACCAACGCTCCTTGGCCGAAATCTTGCATCCTGGCGCATCGTCTGTCGGTATAGAGCGATACTGTACCCTGGCTCGTACGCCGACCACCCGGGCGACTGATTTATGCAACAACGCGCAACCCGTCGTTCCACAGCATGCACGTCACAGCCCTGACAGAGGGGGCCACGCCCCATTTTTGGCTGCGGAAAACACGGACACACAGCGCCTTTCCTATTCATGAGATAGCCCGAGAATGAAGAAACACCCACGCGAATCAGCAGGCATGGCTGTACACGCCAGAAGGCTCGCCGTTTTTCTTTGGATGACCACATTGGGAGGGTGCGAAGTGATTGCCTCCACCTCGGGTCTCATGGGTTGCGCGTTCCGGCATCAATTGGAAATCCAGCCGGGCGAGCTTTCCGCCGCGCGTATAAACATGCCCTACAGAGCAACCATAGACGTTGTGGCAGGCAGCGGCCCAGTGTCGAATATCTGGGCGACGGACCTTCCCGCAGGCATGGAACTCAGCCATGTCCCTCGAGAAAACTATGCCGAACTGATCGGCACGCCCCACCAAATCGGAAACTACAAGATACAGGTCTCAGCTGCAACCATGGGCACCATGTGCGCAGGCCAGCACGCACAGAGAGAAATCAGCTTGCAAGTCACTCCCTAGCAATACTTGCATTCCATCACGTGGCCCTAACCGGTGAAGCAGGCCGCGCTCCGCGCTCACTCGAATGAGCTTAGCCATTCGTGCCAACACCCAATCGCGCCCCAACGTCGCCGACCTTTGCCCCGAGAGGTGATCTACTGTAAGCGCTCAATAAATCACGCCCTCTCTTCAAGAGCAGTAATGTGAGAAAAAGGTGTCCACCAAATCGGTGGACACCTATGACAGAGAAGGGCTCAGAGTTAAGAGTAGTGAGGCAAGGGCGCGATGGTCGTCGCCGGTACTAAGAGAGCGCCAGGCGGGCGCTGGTCGAGCGAGCGTTGCGGCCGGGTATTTCGGTGGCGCGACTTGCACAGGGGCATGGTATCAATGCGAACCTGCTGCGCAAGTGGATCACGAAGTACCTGATGCAACGCGAAGTTTCGGGTGGCCAAGAGGCGCTGACGGTTGATGCGGCCGAAATAGTTGCGGTCAACGGACCGGCTCGGGAGTTGGCGCGCTCATCGTCGACGGCATTTGTGCCGGGTATCGCCGAGCCGCCAATGTCAGTGGCCGAGTTCACTGGTGAAGAACCGAGACCCGTTGCGGCGATGGCGGCTGCGCCGCATGTCCGTCTGCCCAATGGCGTAGAGTTTGATCTTGGCCAGGCGGGCATGCGGGAACTGGCGGCAGTGGTCCACATGTTAGGGGGAGCTGCCGTGTTGCGGTTCGACGAAGGGTTGAAGGTGTATCTGCATCGGGATCCGGTGGACTTCCGGCTGGGGATCAACGAGCTGTCGATCCTGGTGGAGCAGGCGATGCGGGTCAGCCCGATGAGTTCGGCGCTGTTCGTGTTCGGCAACCGGCGGCGCGACCAGATCAAGATCCTGGGCTGGCAGGGCAACGGGTTCTGGCTGTTCTTGAAACGCCTGGAGGCGGACCCGCTTCGCTTGGCCGAACGATCAGGAGACGGTGGTCTTGAGCGTGGAGCAATTGCACTGGCTGCTCGATGGCATCGACCTGGCGGTTGTCCGCAAGCACCGGCCGCGCTATTACGCGCTGGCTGGTTGAACGTCTTGAGGCGGCAGCGGTCTAACCACGATGCCGCAGTCGCCCCAGACCATCAAGTTGCGCATCGAACAGTACCAGGCGCAGTTCGCCGAGCGTGATGGCCTGCGCGGTGAGCTTGACGGCGTGCCCGGGGAACTGACGCTGGCGTGAGCGCAGCGCGACTTGGCCGAAGAACGTCTGAGGGCCTACGAGCACGAATTGTTCGGCGCCTCCAGCGAGGCACGCACCGCGGGGCAGTTGGGCCTGTTCAACAAAGCCGAGGCGCTGGCCACCGCGGTCGGTGCGGCGCTCGCGACCGAGAATCGGCCTGGTGTGGCTGTCGCGGGCCATACCCGTCAGAACCGGGGCCGCAAGCCGCTCGATCCGGGGCTGCCGCGCGAGGTGGTGCGCCATGAACTGCCTGCATCTGAGCAGATCTGCGCGCACGATGGCCATGCGTTGGTCGAGATCGGCGTGGAGACCAGTGAGCAGCTCGACGTGATCCCTGAGCAGGTGCGCGTGATCCAGCATCAGCGGGTCTAGTACGCATGTCCCTGCTGCGACTTGGGCGTCAAGGTGACGCCGGCGCCGGCGCGCATTATCCCTCGCGGGCTGCTGACCGAAGCGGCGCTGGCCTGGATCATCAGCGGCAAATACCAATACGGCATGCCCTTGTTCCGCCAGGCGGCGTTGTTGCGCCGCTTCGGCGGGGACATCAGCTCGAACACGATCGCCGCCAGCGTAGTGCGTGCCGGCCTGGCGGTGCAGCCGGTCATCAACCTGATGCGAGATGTGCTGCTCGAATGCGATCTGATCTATGGAGATGAGACTACCTTCCAGGTCCTCAAGGAACCGGGGCGCAGCCCCCAGACCAAAAGCTATTTATGGGCCCGGGTCAACGGCTCGGGGCCGCCGGTACGGCTGTTCGCGTACTCACCCGGGCGGGGATCTGAACATGGGCAAAAACTCTATTCGGGGATCAGGCCTGGCGCCGCCCTGATGACCGACGGCTACGAGCTGTACAACGGCATCGCACGCGGCCACCAGTTGGTACACCTGGGCTGCTGGGCGCACGTGCGCCGCGGCTTCATCAAGGCCGAGCAAGCGGTGCCCAAGGCGGCCCGCGGCTCCGAGTTGCCGGCCACCCGGTTCGTGACGCTGATCGGCAAGCTGTTCGCGGCCGAGGCGCGTAGCCAAGCGTGGGCGCCTGCGCGCCGCCAGCGGCGGCGAGTGCGCTACAGCGCCCAGATCCTGGCTCGCCTGCAGGCCCTGCTGCTCGCATACCTGCCTACTGTCGTGCCATCGAGCCTGCTGGGCCGGGCGTTGCTGTACATGCAGGGGCATGTGGGCCAAGTTGATCCGCTTCGTCGAAAACGGCAACTGGCCGCTGAGCAACAATTTATGCGAAAACGCGATTAGACCCTGGGTCGTCGGCCGCAAGGGCTGCTTGTTCGCCGACACCGTGGCCGGCGCCCATGCCAGCGCCAACCTGTACTCGCTGATCGAGACTGCCCGGGCCAACGGCATCGAGCCTTATCGCTACCTCGTCTGGCTGTTCACCCTGCTGCCGCTGGCCACCACCGCCGACGACTACGCCGCACTGCTGCCCTGGAATATGCCCGCCAGCAGCCGCTGACTGCGCATCATCAGCCCTCTGCAAACTGAGGGGCGTCGATAAATGACCGCATTCGAACGACTGGACGCTCACGGTCGCGGCAACAACCACGCAGCCGGTCGGCTCGCAGTGCCTTCGTTCGATCTGGTTTCAGATCAGCCTGATGGTGCGACGGCAAGCGTTGGCTTCAACTGTATGAAGTCTGCGCAGAGGGGTAGAGACGCGTGATCAGGGTGCTGGTGCTGGGCGGAACGGAAGGCGGTCGTACGCGGATTGCACGGCTGTTCCGGCGGCATCGCCGCATGCGCATTGATCTGGCCGCGCCACTGGAGCTAGGGGTGTCACTGCTTGGGGTCATTTCTTACGACCTGGTGGTGGCGTTCTTCCAGCCGGATTTGGCTATACGGTTTGCCAACGCCTGCGTCGCGGGTCGTGTGGGGCCTCCGTTGGTTGTCTTGGCGCCCGGCCTTCGCCACCAGTGCGCACAGCTGCAACGTGTCCTGGCTGCGGCCTGCTTGCCTGCCGCGGCTTTCATTCGATATGAGGATGACGATGGAGACGTGCGGCCGATTCTGGCTGGCCTAGAGCGGGCCACGTATGCTGCGGGCGGAGCCGCCCCTGCGATTGGGCCTTGACGAACAGGTGGCATGCGGCTCGATTCGATAGCGGCCCGCGCTCGATACCAATCGAGGTGCATGTTGGTAGCTGAGCAACGTCTTGCGAATGGAGCAAATGTGCACCCTGACTGCTCCATGTGTCAGTGAGCGCGAATTGAGACTTTCGCGCAGGTGTGCAGTTGGAATGCCATCCTCCCCGGCAGCGATGATCGCTGAGAGGATGGCGCTCTGCACCGGGGACAGCTTTAGGCAGATATTGCCAAAGTAAATGACGGCATTGGGCCCGACATGCAGGCGAGGACCGCCCGCATCGGTTAACCAGTCGCGCGGAACTGTCCCGTTTCTGCGACGCTCCCATGCTTGGATCCGGGTCACCACCTCGATGTCCGTCCAGTCATCTAGGCAGATGTCCGCACCGCGGGAGTGCTGCTCCAGGCGCACCATCACCGTGCTACGGAAAGGCAACAGCACGGCAATCAGCGGCGCTCCGACTCCATTTCCTGCTGCCCTGCGCAGCGACTGGATCATATTGCCGCCGGGGCGTCCCAATAGAACGATTGCCGTGTATCGTTGCCGCCTGGCCATGGTGCAAGCGCCGAACCTCGAGTAGGCGAAATCGATTCGGATGCCAGCGCGATCGAGCGACATCGCCAGCGTGCCCCCCGCCTTGGTCTGCACAAACAGGACATCGCCTGCCCCCTCTCGGGCGATCCAGGGACTGGAGGAAGAGACGGTAGGAGCGCTGGCAGTCATGAAGGGGGCTGGGACTTGTTAGGCGGGCCATCGTTTGCAAGCCGACCGTCCGTGCACGGTATATCGGGTCGCGCCTGCCGTGAGCGGAGGCGGGACTGGACGGCGCATGGAATACTACGGGTTTGCGGCTTGGCGGCACCATCAGACGCGACCGAAAGTTCGTAGGCCCTAGACATCGCTCACGGCTGCTGTAGTCCAGCGCAATCTCCGCGCGGTGATCGGGTCGCACAAAGGGAGTCGGGCCCGTTTTGAGGAGTAGCGGGCAGGCCTCCACGGCACTTGCCTCTCCGGCGATGACGGCCCAAACGTCTACGTATCGGTCTGCGCCGTCATGCAGCCAGTGGCCTTCGAACACGGTCGAACGTCATCCGAACACCACCTCACACCTCCGATCCCTATGAAAACCGCAATCGTCATCGCCGATCGTCATCCCATCGTGCTCGTCGGAATATGCGATGCCATTGATCGGAACCCCGAGTTCGCGGTCAGCAGCATGAGCCGGATATGGCGATTTCCGACTACAGCGTGCGCGGCGACGATAACCAGAGGCGACGGCTTGAAACTGATTTCCAATCTAGCCCGGCATTTTCTACGTGATAGGCGCCTGATCCTGATCATCGAGTCCGGTCCCGCCATCGTTGCCGAACTGTATCGTGCCGGACACCTTGCGGCGTGGTGCGAAAAAAGTGGCGACTTGCGCGGGCTTGACGAGGCCCTGCGAGCGATAGCGGTCAAGCGGGGGGATCGCTTGCAGGATCTGCCGGTCTATAGTGCGATTCCTGATGCTGGGGGTACATCGTCAGCGGTAACGTTGTCGCCCCGTGAGGTGGAGGTCATCCGCTTGTTCGCTCTTGGGCTGAGTGTCGGCTACATCGCAAAGCGGCCGAGTCGCAGTAGCGAGGGCGTTAGTGCGCTGAATATGAATGACATGGGGAAACTGGGGCGCAGACTGACCAGGAATTGGTGTCTTTCTGGCGAAAGTCCACTCTGTCCAGTTAAGCGACAAGTTGGCTGCAGCGCATTCTCGGCGCATCTTTTAGGGTTCATCTGATGGCAGAGCCGGTGGCCACCACTCTAAGGTCGTGCTTTTCCCGCATTGCAGTGCTAGATGCGGGAACTTAGACGCGGCCTAGTTGGAGTAGCCCGATGATCGTATGTGATGGATGGATTTTTCGCTCAGACGACGTTGAGTCCATCGGGCCAATCGTGGACGAGGGAAACGCCTGCTGGTTTGAGATCCGGACAGTGGACGGCCGGACCTACCTGATCAGCCGCAAAAACACGCGCGAACTATTCAAGCAGCAGGCCGCGTTGTTCTCCCAACTCGCAGAGTGGGAGTTGCGCCGCAGTAGGCTCGACTGACTTACAGACGAATCTACTGCGGCGCGATCCACAGCCATAGCGGAGTGCTATCGCTTTGCGGAGGCATCGGCGCCGAGGTCCATCATCATGCGTGCAACCAGGTAGACGCGCGGCTCGATGGAATCCACCTCTATGAACTCGTTCTTCGCGTGATAGCCCCAGCCCGCCAACCCCAATCCTTCCAGCACTGCGGCCTTTCCAGATTTTCCGGCAAAGCCGGCATCGGTGCCACCATTGGTGGTGGGGTGGAACAGCAGTTCGCGCCCGTCGAGTTCCGCATATATCTTCCGGGCGCGATCGGCAAGTGCCGCGCCACGCTCACCGGCTACGTACATCGGGCGTAGCGGATCAAGGCTCACCGTGGTGATGGTATCGGGAATCAGGCCAGGAGTAGCTGTCTTTTCCTTCAATGCGGCTAACAGGCGTTCGTTAGCGCCAACCTCGGTGACACGTACGTCGCCTGTCGCTGACGCTTCAGCGGGAATCTGGTTGCGGGCAGCGCCTGCTTTGGCCATAGTCCAGTTCAGATGCGCACCATGCACCTCCTCGGCCACAGTCCGAGTCTGAAGCAGGCGGTTGGAAAGCTCCAGCAGCGCATTGCGCCCTTGTTCCGGCGCAGCTCCGGCATGTGAAGCGCGCCCATTGACGGTCATCATCACCTGAGAGGTACCTGCGGCACTAAGCAGCACACCTTCGCTCTTGATCACGGCTTTGGCGGGCGAGGGCTCAAAGGATAGAACAACGTCCTGCTCTGCGGCCAAGGCGGCGATGGTCTCACCGGAACCGGGGGAGCCGATCTCCTCATCCGGGTTGAGGAGTACAGTCACCTGCGCGTAGTCCTTCCACCCGCGCGCCTGCAGTAGCGCCAGGGAATGAAGGATGACCGCGATGCCGCCCTTGTCATCGGCGATCCCGGGACCGTAGATCAGGTTGCCTTCACGACGGAAGGGCTCACTGCCCAGGATGCCACGATCATAGACCGTGTCCATGTGGGCGATTAGCATGATCCGAAGTGCACCTGTTCCCTTCAGCACGCCGCGCACCATGGGTACTCCCTCACCTGTAGCCGGCGGACGATCCACCGTTGCACCCAAACGTTCCAGCCGGGACGCGAGGTAGGTCGACATCTGCATCAGACCCTGCGTGTCGTTGGAACCCGATTCGATATTGACCAGATCATCAAGCGTGGCGATTACCGCGGACACTTCTTTCTGTGCGGCGGCGCGCAATGCCTTGTCAGGATTCGCGTGTCGCTCGGCGGCAAGCAGTGGACTGCAGCAGAGTAGCAACAGTGGGGCGAGACAAAGACGGTTCCGCATGGGATTCTCCTCGGGCTCCGGATAGAGTTCAGGAAGGGGTTCTGGGAATGCTGCTGTCAACGAAGGGCAGGTGTATGTGGCGCAGAACCTCCAGATTGAAATCGGATTCTAGAAAAGGCTGGCAGCGGCCAGCAGTGCAGTGCCTGGCCACTCCCGGGCGAGGCACTGCCTCTGCTGCTCAGCAGCAACCCTGCGTGTTCTGTCACCCAGCGGGTCAAAGCCTCGGTCGCAACCGTGCTCCCGCCCGAAGGAAAACCCCTGGGCTGGGACCACGCTCTGATGTGCTCGTCCGCGAGTGCCCGGCGCCACTCGTGCCCCTCAGGTTCGGCGTCGAGTTGGAACACCCGTGGGCGCCGGGGCTGGGGGAAACTTATCAGGTCTGCCAGCAACGCGGCCACCTCGCTTGCTTGGACAGGTTTGCGCAGCACAGCCACCACGTTCACTCCCGGCGACTGCGCGGTCAGCTTAGCAGAGGCAAGGATCCGTCCTTCGGCGACGCTCATCAGCGCAAGCCGGGGAGGATCGGCCAGACCCGACAGGAACTGGATGAACTGGATCGCATTCATGGCCGGGATTTTAATGTTGCTGAGCACCAGGTCGGATGACTGGCTAGGCAGCGCGCAGCAGCATCGGCTGCGGACAGGCACGCCTCCACCTTGATGCCCAGCTGACAGGAAAACAAAGCGGCCAGGATCTCAAGCTGGAATGGGTGATCTTCAATGATCTGCGCGCGCTGTGTCACGCGTTGCCCTATGCTAGGTGCAGCGACTATTGAGGACGACATTTGTCTTCTGGATACTGCACCTTCGCTGGGGAGCGCGCCAGTGCCCAAGTCCCCTCGGCATGACCGCGGGCGCCTTTTGCCGGATATAGGACGCGTCTGATGGCGGCCTGCCACGGGCCGATCTAGCATCCGCCCCGAAAGCGCCGCGATCCGCCTTTGGACGGGATCTGACTTCGAGAGTAACCACGGTATTCATCCCATGCGTAGAACAGCACGTCTTCATCGCGTGATCAGCCGGCACGACGTCAGGACGATTCTCTCCTGTAGGCGCAGCGTACTCATCTCACATCGGAGTCTACATAACCCGATCCATTGCACAGCTTTGATGCGGGGTGCGCACCACGGGGTTGCCGCCGTACAGTTCAAGAGCCGGCGCGTGTTAATAGGCTGGTGTCTGCGCAGGAACACGCCAGAGGCGGAGGTGCCCCAGGGGCTGCGCAGACAGCTCCGCAACTGCCTGACGGCGCATTCGATCGCGGGGGCAGGCCATTCGATTAAGCGTGTTGTGCTGTCTACTCAACCCGCTGTGATCGTCCAATTGTTCGATTCCCTCTCGGCCGCCACAGACGGTGACTCGTTGTTCTTCGTCTGTGAAGGACCTCATGTGGCGCAATGGCTAGAGTTGGCCCTGCACATGAATGGAATCTGTAGCAGCCCCCTCGCTTCGCGTCGGCCTCCATCAGCGCACCCCGTGGAATAGGATGTGCCTGAGGTAAACAAGGGGCGTGCGTTATGGTGGGCAGCTCTCGAATACCGGCAGGAGCACCGCAACGCTAATGGTCGGCCACACCAGCTCCGACATGAGTCTGGGCGAAGGTACATTGACCGTCACCGGTACCGGCTCGATTACGCCGCCCTGTGACAATGGCGGCCTGATGGTGGGGTCCTCAAGCAAGGGGGTATTGAACGTCACTGATGGCGGTATGGTTCAGAACAACGCATACGCCTACCTTGTTCGCCCCTCCTAGGGTGGTGGCAACGGCTACGCGCTGGTCAGCGGTCTCGGCAGCCTATGGAAGATGGGTGGAGCGTGGATGAAGATTGGTCCCCAGGGGCAGGTACGCTGACCATCAACCAACCGGGCAGGTCGTGCTCAACAATGCAAGCACGCTGGCCTTGCGGATCGGCGCGAAAGCCGAGGGCGCACTCAACGTGTCCGGTGACGCATCGGCATGGACTGGTGTCAGCGACGTAGCGGTCGGTTACCTCGCTGCCGGCTGGCTGAACGTGACCGATGGCGGCACGGTCCGCAACGCGGCTGGTCCTACTGGTTGACCGGGCCGGGCATTGTCACTCGATCGCATGGTCGGTATCGAGGAGATAGATTGCTCCTCATCAACCATGACCTTACTTGCCGGCACAACTCTTCAGGCTGCGCAAGACGCGGCTGCAGCCGCCGGCTTCGAACTGGCTCTTGATCTTGGTGCCCGTGGTTCTTCTCAGATCGGAGGAAAATTTCGAACGATGGCTTGCGAACCGGGCGGCGAGGATGACAGCCGCAGCGGACAACAGGGCAGAAACTCCTGCCAAGGCGATGGGCAACGTGTAGCTCTGGTACAGGTCGTACAGGAGTCCGGCAACGCTACCTCCAGCTATCGCTGCAATGCCTACGGCGATGTACAACGCCCCCAGGATGGCGCCCAGATTGGCCGTGCCGAACCAGTTGCTGGCAACCGCCGGATACAAGGCGATGCAGCCCCCGTTGGCTGCCCCGAACAGCAACGCAAATACGGCCAGCGCGACAAAGCTGTGTGCAATGCTCCACAGACCACACAGCACGACCAGACTGAGCGTGACCACGATCAGGAAACGCTGTGCGCCCATACGGTCGCCAATGCGCCCGAGCACCAGCCGGCCGCCGATATTGCCCACGCCGATCAGGCCGATCAGCAGATTGGCCTGCGTGACACCCAGGCCGTACTGCCGTGCATAGGGATTGATGTGAACGAGCGCGAGGAAAAGGCCGATCGACCCGAAGAAGATCGCCACGAAGAACCACCAGAATCGTGGTTGACGGACCGACTCACGCAACGTGATGCCGTGACCCGATGTGGCCTGCTGACCGGAAATAGCCTCTCTGGGACGTATGCCATCGGGAAACTGGCCCAGTTCCGCCGGCTTTCCACGCAGGCAGCCAGCGGTGGCCAAGCCCACCAGAGCGATGGCGGCGGCGTAAATCTGCATGGTGCTCTGCCAGGACAGGTGTTGCATCAACAGACCGGCGACCATCGGCCCGACCAGTGTGCCCAGCCCCGTGCCGGCCAGGGCGAGGCCAGAGGCAGAACTGCGGCGGTTGATGAACCAACGCTGGATGGTCGAAACCGCGGGCACGTACACCAGGCCGACGCCCAGGCCGACAAGAACACAGAAGGCCCCCGAAAAGAATGCGAGCGAGAACGACACCAGACTGCTGACAAGGAATCCGAGCGAAAGCAGCACGATGCCGATGCTGGTAACAATGCGCACCGACGTTCTGTCGCTCCAGGCGCCGGAGAAAACGCCCACCACGTAGTAAATCAGCGCCGTCAGCGAGAAGATGGGTGCGGTGGAGAAGCGACCGGCATCGAAGTTCGCCTGCAGGCTGGTGAAGAACGCACCAAACGAGTAGGCGGCGCCGAAGATCAAGGCCAGCAGAACATGTACGGCCCCGACCATGTACCAGCCGTGGAATCTATCTGTACTTTCCATCGAAACCTCCTTGTCAGTAGGTATTGTTGGCGCATCCGCGTGCGCATCGACCTGAGCAATCGCCGCCATGAAGGCGCGGATCAGCGCGGTATCTTTGCTAGAACGGTGCAATTGGTCGGCGGGACCGCGAACAGTCCAGTACTTCCCGCGGATCTCCTCGGGGGGCCTCACTCTCCCAGAGACGAAGCATCATGCTGATGGACTCGGCGATCATTTCGCGATGCACGCCCGCACGGTGATCGATATCGAACATCTCCAGATCGAGAGTGGTGCTGCTCGCACCAATGCCGGCCATCAGGCCGCCACCCGAAATATGGTCGAGCCAGCAGATACGGTGCGCCAATTCGGCCGGATAGTGAAACGGCAACATGAAGGCACCCGGTGCCAAACGAATGCGCTGGGTGGTCAGGAAGGTCTAGGCCAGGAGCAGATCCGGCGAAGGGCAGCGTTCCCCCGGTCATCATGTAGTGCTCGCCGACCCATGCCTCCGTGAAACCGATTCGATCAAAGAACTGGAGCGTATCCAGGTCGTGAAAATGACCCGCAACAGCCGAGCGGTACCGCAGATGGGCAGGCATCAGAAACTCACCTAGCTTCATGGCCTCCTCCGTTCCTATTGCTATATGTTTCCTCTTGCTGTGCGGTATAGGATTGTATATACAACTTAGGCCGTCGACAAAAAATAACCAGTCGGGATACACCTGTTTCCGCCTCGAGCTATCTGCTGCTTACCCCACGCCCTTGAACCGCTCGTCCTCGTACGTGCGACCGTGCTTCCTCGTGCCACCAGTGCTAGTAACCGCCCAATGGGAGGGCACCGTAGCCCCCCCCCGCCCACAGGGTTCTCGCGCCGAGCCGACGTCCACTCCCGGCGAACGGAATAGGCGAAGTGCCGCCAGACAGGGCCGCCTCATCCGACAAGCATTGTTCTTTCCTATCGCCCCAGGTATACCGATGTGATCTGCACGCGTTGATGCCCCGCCTCCCGGCTGATGGTCTGCCGGGCCTGGACGTCGAGGCAGCCCCGCGCCGACGTCAACGACCGCCCCGAAGGTCCACCTGCAACCGGTGCCTTCCACTCTCTCAGTGCCTCACACCGATCCTGCGCGTCGTCAATTGAGACTATTGAGACGACCGGCCGCATACCCTCCTCCTTCACGTTGTACCCATCGACTGCATTTCAGATTTGCCTGATTCCGAGAGCGATGCGATTTCGGTCCAATAGCAACATGCCCGGATACTCAAAAGCGCCTCGATTGAGCGCTAGGCCTTTTTTTGCCCATTGGTTTGATTAGTTGCCACCTTGGGGCGTTCCAGCCTGTGGAGTATGGTTTATGCGGTTTGCGCTTAATTCCGTGATGTCAAGTTTGATTGTCGGAGTCTTTCCTTTGCTGGTGACGCCGGTCGCAGTAGCGGCCGAGTTCGGTAAAATTAGCGTCACAGATCCGGATCAGACAACGTCGGTCTTCTTGCATGCTGGCGATCGCGTGGTGTTCACCGCACCCGATGGCAGTGCGCAGTCTGCGGTCACGGTATCCTCGCCGGGCAACACGTTTTATGGGACGGGCGTCTTGATTCAGGCCGGCAATGCCGGCGATGGCATGACTCGCGGTGTAGTCGTCACCGAAGGTGGCATGGCCACGCTCGTTGATAGCAACATTGCGACGAACGACACCTATATAGGGTATGGCTTGCTGGCGCACGGTGCAGGAAGCGTATTGTCTCTGAATGGTGGCGCGGTGAATACGACTGGGCGTCAGAGCGACGCAGTCACTGCCGCTGCCGGCGCATCGATAAGGGTGGCGGGTGCGCAGATTGAAACTTCCGGTGCTGAAGCGCGCGGCGTCGTTGCCAATGACACTGATACGTCCATCGATCTGCGCGATAGCACCGTGTTCACCACGGGCAACAGTAGCGATGGGGTTGCTGCGTACAACGGCAGCAAGTTGACACTTTCCAATACCGATATCCGCACATCAGGTGCGTTTGCTTTCGGCCTAGACATTGGAGCCTCGACAGTTACGGCGGAGCAACTGACTATTTCTTCCGCACAAGCCAGTGCAATTCGGCTGATTGGTGGAACGTTATTCTTGGACGGTGGCGCCCTGACGGCTTATTACGACACCGTGCTGCTGGCACCAGGTGGTTTAGCATCAAGCGCATCGGCAGTTATTCGAAATGCGACGCTTAGTTCGCAAACCGGATACGGCATCAATCTCAACGCGCAGGGTAGTAGTGCGACGTTGGTCAATGCGTCGATTTCCACCGCCGGGAATGGTGGCAGCGGTATATGGCTGCCATCGGCCGACACGACGCTTTCGATGCAAAATTCCGCCATCTCGACGCAGGGCGATATGGCCTTGGGCATCGACAATCGGGGCGGTGTAGCCATTGTGGATGGCGGCAACATCATCACTCGGGGCAAGAGCAGTTTTGGCCTTTATGCATCGCATGAGGATGGCGCGCAAGCACGCATTACGGCCAGTGGCTTGAGCGTTGCCACCTTTGGAGACGGAGCCATAGGCGCGCTGGCTCGACGCGACGGTGCCACGATCACGCTCGATGGCGCAAATCTCACGACCCTTGGCAGGTCCGCTTACGGCCTGTATGCCACCGGGGGCGGGGCCACGCTTTCCGCTTCGAATACGCAAGTCGCGACCTCAGGCGCGGACGCAGCTGGCGCTGTTGTGAGCAATGGCGCGTTACTCTCACTTGATGGATCACGAATCGTGACCGCAGGGACCGGTGCAGCTGGCGTGTGGAGTTTTTCCACCCAAGCCACCGGGCAGGCCGTGGTGCCAATCACCGGCAGCCATATTGAAACACAGGATGCGCCCGCACTCCTTGCGACCGGGGGCAGTCATACGTTTTCGCTGACAGGCTCGAGCGTGATCGCACGCCGGGCGGGGCAGGAGCAAGGCGGCCTGCTGTTGCAGTCCGGTGCTCTCGAAGGGGCCGCTCTCATCGCCAGTACCCACGTGACACTCCGCTCGTCGTCTTCGGATTTGATCGGCGATATCGATGTGGGAAGCGGTAACTTCATGGGTTCGCTTGCCGCCGGTTCTGTGCTCACCGGTGCTATCAATGCCAATGGTGGTTCGGTGACCGGCTTCGCGGTGGACTCGAGCAGCGTGTGGAACGTGCGTGGTAACTCCACTTTGGGCACGCTGGATAACACCGGAGTGGTCGCCTTCGTGGCGCCAGGCAGTGACAGTGGGTTCAAGACGCTTCGGGTCAACGACTATCATGGCGGTGGCACGCTGGTCGTCAATACCTATCTCGGGGGCGATGCGTCGGCCACGGATCGTCTTGTGATTGACGGCGGCACGACGACCGCGACCACCGCGATGCGCATCATGAACGCCGGCGGCGCTGGCGGGCAAACCGTAGATGGTATTCGAGTGGTTCAGGCGATCAATGGCGGGACAACCGCAGCAGATGCTTTCCGTCTGGACCCCGGCTCTAGCGGCTACCGCGCTAGTTCGGCAACGCTTGCCATCAATGGCTATGACTATAGTCTCGTGCGCAAGGGCACTGGTAGCACACCGGAGGATTGGTATCTGACGTCGGTGTACTCCCCGCCGACCTCCCCATCTACGCCCAGCGATCCAAGTCTGCCGACCGTCGGTCCGGATACGGACAAGCCCGGTGTGCGGCAAGTTTCTCCGGAAAGCGGGGCATACCTTGGGAATAGGTGGTCTGCCACCTCCATGTTCACCCACACGCGGCACGATCGCGACGACCTGCGGCGCACACTAGGCGAGGATGGAGAACCTCTTCGGGTATGGGCACGAACGCTGGGCTATCACGGCAGCGGCATGCATATGGCACAAGGCAACGTCGATATCGATACCGATCGCTACGTGCTCCAGATGGGCTCGGACATTTTGCGCCACTCGGTTGGCGACCGAGGCACCTTGTACGCCGGCCTCATGGCCGGTTACGGCACCGCGCGATCAACGGCCACGTCAAGCTTGGTGAATCAGCAAAGTGGCGCGACGGTGCGCGCCAATGCGCGTGGTCAAGTGCAGGGGTACGCCACGGGTGGCTACTTAACATATTATGCGGATGAGGAAACCGGATTGGGTTCTTACGCTGACACTTGGCTGCAGTACGGACGTTTTCGCAATCAGCTCAGTAGCGAACTGGGCAGCACCCGCTATGGCAGTGGCGTCTTCTCGGTTTCCGCTGAATATGGCTACGCGCTAAAACCTTTTGGACCGGGTGGGCCTGCGGCCGACTGGGTGTTTGAACCGCATATTCAACTGGTCTACGCCAACTATGATGCGAACCACGCTCAACTGCAGAACCTGTCAATGGGCGCCGAAGGGGCGCACTCGTGGCAGAGTCGGCTCGGCGCGCGATTCTATCTGGCCGACGGATTGATCCACTCGTCGCATACTCTGCGACCGTTTGTCGAAGTGAATTGGCTGCACCAATCGACGGCACCGTCAGTGCGGATGGGGGCGGTGTCTATGAGTGCAGCCGGCATGCGTGATGCCTTGGAAATGAAGGGGGGTGTCGGCGGATATTTCAATCGACAATGGGAAGCTTCGGCGCTGCTCGTGGGTACCACGGGGAGTGGCGGCCAGCGCTCTTACGGGGGACAAGTGAGCGTGGTGTATCACTGGTGAAGCATACGTGCACCCGGGCAGGGAGACCATCAGCCCGGCGCACGCTGATCGGGTGCGTCTTCCCCGATTCCTTGATGAGTCGCTCGATTTGCGGTTTGTCATCGCGGTGAGCGCGCCGCTCTTCGACCGAGACCTGCATCCTCGGCGCGGCGCTTCAGGAGAACTTGCATGCCACTCGAAAGCTACTTCCACTACGGCGCGTGGTGCTACACCATCCGCGTGGTCCCTTGTGGCGTGATTGGGTGACGAGGCATTGCTTCTATTGGTCGTTTCAAGGGCGACATCTTCGAGCCCGTGCTTTCTAAGATCATCGCTTTGTCCGACAGCTCTATAGATGACGCCTGGGCACATGCCGAGGCCCGCGTCGCTGCGTTCATTGACTGGATCGAACAAGGCTGTCCTAGGCGCGGAAACGCGCACTATCCCCATCATCACAACGCCGCATCGTGCGACGACGGTTAGGCGTAAATCAGCGAGGTAAACAACATCTTTGTGGCGCATTGATCATTTGCGTTGCATGCGTTCGGAAAGGGCCGGCAACCGGCTGGGTACGCTTGCACGCGCATGACCCGTAGCAGTTCTGTTTGAAAGCGCCGGCCTCTTCGGGGCTTTCATCCCACGATTGGCGCACCACAGAAAGTGTTCTCAGGAGACATCGATATGAATGCTCATCTGGTCAGCTTGTGGCCCCTTGTGGGCGTGGCGGTCATCATTGGGGGCTTCGCGCTGCGCCTCAATCCATTCGTCGTGGTCGTGGTCACTGCGCTGGTGACGGCAGCAGTGGCGGGGTTTCCGGCGCAGAAGATACTTGCAACTCTTGGGGTTGGCTTCGTGAAGACGCGTAACCTGCCACTCATCATCATCTTGCCGCTTGCGGTGATTGGCCTGCTGGAGCGCCACGGCTTACGTCAACACGCGCAGCATTGGATCGCTAGGATCAAGTCGGCCACTGCAGGCCGGTTGCTCATCGTTTACTTGGCGGCTCGTGAGCTGACAGCGGCCGTGGGCCTGACTAGCTTGGGCGGCCACCCCCAGATGGTGCGGCCGCTACTGGCGCCGATGACCGAGGGCGCGACCGAGACGCGCTACGGCAAGCTGCCGGACGGGATCCGCCACCGACTGCGCGCCTTCAGCGCGGCCACCGACAATGTGGGGCTGTTCTTCGGAGAGGATATCTTCGTTGCCTTTGGCGCCATCGTGCTCATGACAACCTTCCTGCACGAGGCAGGCATTGACGTCGAGCCGCTTCATGTTGCGGTGTGGGGTATTCCAACCGCGATCTGCGCCTTTCTGATCCACGCCTTTCGCTTGCTGCGCTTGGATCGCGCCATCGATCGCGAGATACAAGCGTTGGGACCGGAGCCTATCGCCAACGGCACGGCCGATAACCAGAAGGTGCAATGATGATCTTTTCCATTAACCATCTGTACTACCTGGCAGGCTTTCTGTTTGCATGCGCGGCGATCTTCAATTTCTTTGATGCAAATAATCCCAAGCGTTGGAGCACCGGTTTGTTCTGGGCCGTATATGCCGCAATGTTCCTTATCGGCGACAAGCTTCCGCCCGCGTTGGTGGGCGGCGGTGTGGTGCTGCTGGCGCTGATCGTCATGGGCAAGGGAGTGGGCTCGGGCAGGTATAAGGAGCGAGCCGAGGTCGACTACCAGGCCAGCGCCCGTCGTCTGGGAAACAGGCTCTTCGTGCCAGCGCTGACGATCCCGCTGGTAACGGTGATCGGCAGCGTGCTGCTTAACGACGTGAAGTTCGCCGGCGTTTTTTTGATCGATCCCAAGAACGCCACGCTGGTGAGCCTCGGCTTGGGATGCGTGATCAGCCTCGCCTTGGTCTGCTGGCTCACCCGGGAGACCCCGGTGCAGGGGCTGCGCGAATCGCGTCGGCTGATCGACGCGCTCGGCTGGGCGCTAGTTTTGCCGCAGATGTTGGGCATGCTGGGGTTGGTTTTCTCAGACGCCGGTGTGGGCAAGGCGGTGGCCCAAGTCACCACTACGTATATCAACATGGATCTGCGCTTCGTTGCCGTAACGGTCTACGTGGTCGGCATGGCGCTATTCACTGTCATCATGGGCAATGGATTCGCGGCCTTTCCGGTGATGACCGGCGGTGTCGGCGTGCCGGTGCTGGTGGGTATGTACCACGGCGACCCTGCGGTCATGGCAGCGATCGGCATGTTCTCGGGCTACTGCGGTACGTTGCTAACGCCTATGGCGGCAAACTTCAATATCGTACCCGCCGCGCTGCTCGAGCTGCCAGACCAGAATGCGGTGATCCGCGCCCAGGTGCCCACGGCGCTGGGCGTCTTGGTCTGCAACATCTTCCTGCTGAATTTCCTCATGTTCCGTTGAGGAGGCCTCGTTCATGGGCACCACCATCGATCTTAATAGCGACTTGGGCGAGAGCCTGGGCGCGTGGCGCATGGGAGACGACTCGACCATGTTGTCTATCGTTAGCAGTGCTAACGTGGCTTGTGGATTTCACGCTGGCGATCCGATCGTCATGCTTGCCGCTCTACGCGCGGCCAAGGCACATGGCGTGGCCGTGGGTGCGCATGTAGCCTACCGTGACCTGGTGGGGTTCGGGCGCCGCCCCATGGACGTGCCACATGCCGAGCTGGTGGGCGACCTGATCTACCAGATCGGCGCGCTGCAGGGCTTGGCTCGCACTGTCGGCACCGAAGTGCGTTACGTCAAGCCGCATGGCGCGCTGTACAACACCATCGCACACGACCGCGGCCAAGCCCAATCGGTCATCGAGGCGGTGAAGGCGGTGGACGGCGACCTAGCTTTGGTGGTCCTAGCTCGCTCGAAGCTGGTGCAATGGGCGCGTGACGCCGGCCTGCGCGTCATCGAGGAGGCGTTTGCCGACCGGGGCTACACGCCCCAGGGCACGTTGGTTCCTCGCCGCGAGCCGGGGGCGGTGTTGCACGATGCCCATGCCGTGGCTCGCCGTATGCTTCAGCTGAGCAGGGAGGGGACAGTGCAGGCGGTGGACGGCAGCACTGTGCGCATGCAAGCCGACTCGATCTGCGTGCACGGCGACACCCCAGGGGCTGTCCATATGGCGCGCACGGTGCGCAGGCTGCTCGAAGCCAAGGGCGTCGCGGTGCGTTCTTTTATGGAGCCACGCAAATGAGCTCTACACCAATGCGTTTTCTGCCCGTTAACCACCATGCGCTGCTAGTCGAGCTGCCCGACCTTGCCTGCACACTGGACTTGCTGGCAGCGCTGCAAGACGAGCCGCCTGCCGGCGTGAACGATCTCGTGCCCGCAGCGCACACCATATTGGTGTGCTTTGATCCCAGACAGACCCACGCCTCCGCGCTGCGCCGTGCCATCGAAGGCTTACCCCTGCAGGCCTGACAGCGTGGCGGCGACGAGCGCGTCGAGATCCCCGTGCGCTATGACGGTGAAGACTTGGCCGAGGTGGCCGCGCTATTAGGCATCGACGTCGCAGAGCTCATCCGACGCCATACCGGTCAGGACTATACGGTGGCCTTCACCGGCTTCGCGCCTGGCTTCGCCTATCTGAGCGGTGGCCATGACAGTCTCAACGTGCCTCGCCGCAACTCGCCGCGCATCCGGGTACCGGCCGGCGCGGTGGCACTGGCTGGTGGTTTTAGCGCGGTCTATCCCGCTGCCAGTCCGGGGGGGTGGCAGCTGATCGGCACCACGGATGTACGAATGTGGGATCTGCAGCGCGACTCGCCCGCGCTACTGCGCCCGGGGATGCGCGTGCGTTTTGTGGATGTCGCTTCCCGTAAGTCCCCTGCTGGCACTTTGCCAAGACCGGTCTTACACAAAAGACCAGTTGAAATTGCGGTAGCCAAAGCGTCCGACGCGCCCATGTTGCGGGTCCACGCGACTGGCCTACAAACCCTGTTTCAGGACAGTGGTCGTTTCGGGCAGGCCGGCCAGGGCGTATCTGCCGCTGGTGCCATGGATCAGGGCGCGATGCGCCGTGCCAACCGCTTGGTGGGCAATACCCCCGGTCGGCCAGTGCTCGAAGCGCTAGCCGGCGGACTACAGCTGATCAGCCACGGCGATACCGTGGTGGCAGTGACCGGCGCCGACGGCCCGCTCACGCTCACGACGGCTCACGGCCAACGCTGGCCGGTGCCGCGCAATCAGCCATTCGCGCTAGCCGATGGAGATGGGTTGATGCTGGGCGAACCCACCGCTGGCCTGCGCAGTTATTTGGCGGAGCGTGGGGGCTTCCTGGTGGATCCGGTGCTGGGCAGCGCCAGCACCGACACGCTCGCCAAGGTCGGCCCAGCCGCGCTCGCAGTAGGCCAGCCGCTGCTGATCGGTGCCGCACCCCGAGCGGCGGTAGCCGAAGCCGACATGGCGTTGCCGCCGTTGCCACGGGCTGGCGATACCGTCACGCTCGACGTGCTGCTGGGCCCACGCACCGACTGGTTCACACCCGAGGCGGTGGCTCTGCTGGGGACCCAGTGCTGGCAGGTCACCTCGCAGTCCAATCGCGTGGGGCTGCGTTTGGCGGGTGCCACGGCGCTGGCGCGCAGCGTTTGCCAGGAACTGCCCAGTGAAGGTACTGCGCTGGGGGCGATTCAGGTACCGCCCAGCGGTCAGCCAGTGCTGTTTCTGGCCGACCACCCGCTTACTGGCGGATATCCGGTGATCGGTTGCGTAGCGTCCGATCATCTTGACTTGGCGGGCCAAATCCCCCCGGGGGCGTGGATACGCTTCCATCCGCTGGTGCCCTTTGTGGAAATTCAAGGATAGATCATGAAAAAAGTACTGATCGCTAATCGGGGCGAGATTGCCGTGCGTATCGCCCGTGCATGTGCTGACTACGGCGTGTCGTCCGTCGCCGTTTACGCTAATGCCGACATCGATGCGATGCATACGCGCATAGCAGACGAAGCCTACGGCCTGGATGGCGACACGCCGGCCGAGACCTACCTGAATTTCGACAAGCTATTGGCGGTAGCCAGGAAAAGCGGGACCGATGCGGTACATCCCGGCTACGGCTTTCTGTCAGAGAACGCGGGTTTCGCGCAAGCGGTGATCGACACTGGCCTCACCTGGATAGGCCCGAAACCGGCCACCATCATCCAATTGGGCGACAAGGTGGCGGCGCGCAAGATCGCCCTGCAGGTAGGAGCACCGCTGGTCGCGGGCACCCAGGATCCGGTCAAGGACGCGGCCGAGGTAGTACGCTTTGCCCAGAAAAATGGCCTGCCCATCATCATCAAGGCGGCCTTCGGCGGCGGCGGACGCGGCATGAAGATCGCATGGCACATGGACGAGGTCGAGGAGTTGTACGCTTCGGCGGTGCGAGAGGCGGTGACAGCGTTTGGGCGGGGTGAATGCTTTGTCGAGCAGTTCCTCGATAAGCCGCGCCATATCGAGGCTCAGGTGATCGCCGATACCCATGGTAACGTGCTCGTCCTCGGTACGCGGGACTGCTCGCTGCAGCGGCGTAACCAGAAGCTGGTGGAAGAGGCTCCAGCGCCTTTCATCTCCGAGGCGCAGCGCGAGCGTATCCACACGGCGGCACGCGACATTTGCGCCGCGGCCAACTACGTGAGCGCCGGCACGGTAGAGTTTTTGCTGAGTCAGTCCGGTGCGATCTCCTTTCTCGAAGTGAACACGCGGCTGCAGGTCGAGCATACAGTGACGGAGCAGACGACTGGCATCGATTTGGTGATCGAGCAACTGCGCGTAGCCGATGGCCTGACGCTGTCGGTGAGCGCTACGCCAGCGCCGATCGGGCACGCGTTCGAATTCCGCATCAATGCCGAAGACCCGGGTCGAGGTTTTCTGCCCACGCCCGGCCCGATGGCGCGATTCGATGCGCCCAGCGGCCCCGGCGTGCGGTTGGACAGCGGTGTGCAGGCTGGTTCGGTAGTGCCGGGCAGCTTCGATTCGATGATGGCCAAGCTCATCGTGAGTGGTGCCTCACGCGAGCAGGCGCTGGCACGAGCCCGGCGCGCGCTAGCTGAGTTCCGCATCGAAGGCGTGGCGTCGGTGTTGCCCTTTCACCGCGCGGTGCTGGACGAAGCAGATTTCATCGGGAAGGATGGGTTCAAGGTACACACGCGCTGGATTGAGACCGAGTTTGCGGGCAAGCTGGCTGCGGCCGCGCGCGCCGAGCCTCAGCCCGACGCCAGCCTAGTGCGCACCGCAATCGAGGTCGACGGCCGCCGCATGCAGTTGGGCTTGCCTGCCAGCCTGCTTGTCGGTCTAGCCGCGGCGCAGCCCACCACACTTGCTGCGACGGCAGTGGCAGAGCGGGTGGATGAGCAGGCAGTCACCGCCCCAGCCGCCGGCAACCTGAGTGCCTGGAAGGTGGTCGATGGCGCTCACGTCCAGGAGGGGGATCTGATTGCGGTGATGGAGGCGATGAAAATGGAGATGCAGGTGCACGCCCATCGTGCGGGTACCATTCATCTGATAGCACAACAAGGCCAACTGCAGGATATGGGGGCGGTCTTGGCGCGAATCACGTGAGGCGTCCCTCCCCCTGCGCGCATACCATCGTCTAAAGCCATGCCGGGAATATAGCGAAGAACGGAAGGCGCAGCGTGAGCTGCCGTCGTCCGACAGCCCCTGCCGCGCGAGGAGACGTCCCAGACCGTGGATCCCTAGTGTCTGTCGCGGTGAATGCGAAAGAAGGCAGCAGGCCATATCGCACCAGCGCAGAGACACGCTTCTCATGTCTTCATTGTCTAAGGGCTTCGCGCTGCCGCAGACGGGATGTCATGTGGGCTTGCGGACGGTTGCGCAGCCGATGTAACCAAGAAGGCCGGTGAACCGGTCCAGTCGGTCAGATCGACTTTCTCATGGAAAGACCGACAAACGGCGACGACAAGCGGGGTGCGAAAGCTGAGGCTAAGAGACGCCATCGAGTGATAAGTATGGGTTGTCCGGCATGGGAACATCCAATAGACGGTGGGGATCTTGAAGCAGATAGCCGTGCAGTCGGTTTGACTTACGCGGCCCGGTGACCGCGCAAGTCCAGATATTTAGTCCGTTTGACTGCTTACGATGCAGTTGCAGACGCTCGAAGCGCTTTTGTACCCATTGCCAATCGTGAAGGTTATCCTGTTTAGCCAATGTCGCTAGTTGCGGATGTTCCTGAGCGTAGCGCTGAAATATGCCTGGGCTCACCAGATAGACCGTCCCACTGACGGTATGCACGAGCGCCCTCGCGTCATTGACGATGAGTTTGTGCGATATCACGCCTTGTCGAAGCCATGCGATGAAATGCTCACCGGACGGTTGTGCTGCCCCGGCGGCGGGCACACGAGGTAGATGCCCGTCCCCTGTCGAAGGCGGCGTGACGATTGCGACACGGGGCGTTGCATCCGCTGACTCGCGCGTGCTTTCAATGGAGCCGTCTGGTAAATGACCCATGTCGCTCACCATGGCCAGCATGTCCGCCATGACATCGGGCGCGGCCTCGGTCGATGGAAGAGACAGAGGGCGCGCGTCAGTGCGATCGTCTGCGGGAGTGGGCAGTGGATCGTCAGTAGCCTTCTCTGCGGCTGTCGGGTCGATCACGACCATTCCATCAAATGGCGCCGGTCGCTCGCCAGGCTCCCAAATCAGTGCAGGAGCCAACCGCAACAGAGTGAAGGAGTGAGACCAGGCGGTGGAACTGGTCACGGTTGCACGCCAAATCGCCTTGCCATCAGGTGTGGGCTGCAACAGGCCGTGATCCTGAAGGACGTTGAACACTGCAGTGTTGCTCGTCGGGATGCCATCAATGCCTTGGGACAGCAGATGGGCACGCAGCTTGTCCGAGACCGTCTTGCTGACCAACCAAAGCGAGTTCTCCGTGAGCCAGCCATCCGAGGCTTCGGGCTGGTTCAGTTTCAGCTCCTCCTTGAGCAGGTAGCGCAGCCCGTTGACCAGTTTGCGTTGTAGTGAGTGCTTGGGCGCGGCCATGGCGCGCGCCGGATCGCCGCCCAGTTCTTGAGCAACGGAGGCGCGGTCAGCCTGCACGACCAGTTCGCCCAGTACCCCGGCGTGCTCGTACTGCCCGGCCAGGACGTAGAGCAGCGGCGCCCATAGGGACGGATAGCCGCTGAGCCAGTCCAGCAGATCGCGGTCGAGTAGTTGCCGGTACAGCAAGCCTGTCGCGGCGCTGTGGAGCCGGTACTCGCGGTCGTCGCGGTAGCGGAAGCGGTACGGCTGGCGCAGGGGGCCGTGCCATGGGTGCCAGGTGCTGCCGTCGGCGAGCTCGACGTGCAGATCGACCGCGATCTTGCCGATGTCATGGAGCAGCGCGGCATAGGCGACGGCCGCAGTCCAGGCTTCGGACTGCGCCGCCTGGTCTTCGGGACTGGTACCAATGGGTAGTAAATGGGACTGCCGCAGCTTCAGGCTGTAGGCGACGATTTCCAGGCCATGATCGAGCATGCCGCCGGGGTATGCGTGGTGGTGCGCTTCGGAGGCGGGGAAAGCCTGGACCAGCTCGGCGTAGCGCTCCAGTGGAGCGCGGTACAGGGTGGCGAACTGCCTGCGCGAGAGCGAGGTGCGCTGCCAGATGTGTTCCAGCAGCTTCTGCCGGCGCGGGGTGGCCAGCAGCGATGCGGCCGACTCCGGCCGCATCAACCCTTTTGGGAGGTCGGTGGCGGCTGCTGGCGATGGATCGGCGGCGACCGGGGGCCGTTTTCGCTGGAACAGGGAGAGCATGTCGGTGTCCTGATGGCGGGCCGGGCGGGAGGCCTTTTTGCCTTTTCGGGGTAGGGCCTTTCCCCTTGCACCCCATTCCCTTGCCGTTTTGATCCTTTGGCCTTTAACCGTTTCGGTATAGCGGGGCTTGGGCTGCGGCTCCAGCGCCAATGTGGAACCCGCATTGATGGATTGGACGGCAACCCCGCACTGGCCTCGGCCTATGCTGCCGGGAAGCTACACCGCCAGGTAGGCTGCAACCCAGGAGAGACTAAGTTGACAAAGGAGGCAAAGGCGACTAAAGTGAACCTGTCTCAAACCTACCTGGGAGCGGACCATGCCCACTGCGATCGAATTCTTTGCCGACCGGCTGCCGCGCGTCACGGTGGAGGATGTGCGACGCTTCGCCGATACCGTCGAAATCCGGGATGCCCCGGCTTTTGCGGCCGAGTTGCAGGCGTTCATCCATGAGCGCGTCGAGGCGGTGACGCGGCCTGCCAACCAGAATGGTGGAACAGTGGTGCAGGGCTTGCAGCGCAAGGCGGCCGCGTTGCGCACCGGCACGCGCTGGGCACCGAATGAAACCGACGTCCAGCGAGGCCGCGCCGTGCTGCTGGAAACCTTCAACCTGCCGGACAACCTGCCGACTGCCGAGTTCGCCAAGCTGGCGGACAAGTCGCGCCAGCAAATCTACAAGGACATCCTCGCCCGTCGGCTGCTGGCGCTGAACGTGGGGCCGCGCGGCCAGAAGCTGCCCGACTGGCAGCTCGACCCGGTGAAGCAGCAGCTGACCCAAACCGTGCTCCAGGAGGTTGAGGGCATCGACCACTGGACGATCTACCGCGCGCTGTCCGAGCCCCTCGAAGGCCTGGGCGGTCGCTCGCCGGTGGATGCGGTGACGCATGGCACGATCGACAAGGTGGCCGAGGCCGTGTTCAACGTGCTGGGCGTGCGGGCGGATTGAAGCGAGATCGCCATGAGCCACGGGCTGCCCACGTTCCTGATTGATGCCGGTGAACTGCTCCAGCATGTGAGCCGCGTCATCTATCGGGGCAGCCCGCTGTACTATGGCCGCAGCAGCACGAATCGCTACGATGACCCGCCGGGAGCCTACGGCGTGCTCTACTTGGGACGTGACCTGCCCACGGCGCTGATGGAGTCGGTGTTTCACAAGCACCAGTGGCTTGCGGACACGCAACGCTCGATCACGCTGAAAGAAGTCCAAGCCCGGATGGTGCGCGCAGTAGGCGTAATGGACGACGTGCTTCTGGCCGATCTCACGGCGCCGGACGTCATGGCGGGCTACTTCGACCTGAATCTGGAGCAGTTGGCCAGCCGCGACTACACGCACACGCAGCAGGTGTCCGCCCGGGTGCATGCGATGCTCGGAAACGATGGCCAGCCATTGTTCGACGGGGTGTTCTACCCCTCGCGCAACAACTATCCCGCCAAAAGCATCGCCCTGTTCGAGCGGGCGGGAACGAAGATCAGCGTTGTCGACGACATCGACCTGGCTAATCATGTGGACTGGCCGCGGTTCGTTGCCACCTACCGCATCGGCGTGGAACCCGATCCCGGTGGAGCCGGAGGACGAAGCGTCCTGAAGCAACAGGAAAGCGCATTGAGGCCTCAAACCGAATGAATTGGAGCAAACTGGAATAGGCAATCCTGAACAGCAGGAGACGACGATGAGCGCAATGACCCGAACCAGCACTGCACAACGCCTCGGCCGCGCCTTTGGCCGCGGATGGCGTGCCTATGTGCGCGGCGAACGGCGGGCGTCGAACTGGTTGGTGTCCAAGGGCATGCCGCGAGTTGGCGCTACTGCGCTCGTATGGGTAGCCAAGCTGGCTGTACTGGGGGTGCTGCTCTACGTTGCGTTTTGGTTCGCACTCGTGCTGCTGGGCGTTGCGGCGGCGGGATGGGCTGCTGCTGCCAATACTTCGGATGAGGACGAGTGGCCTTTCACCGACCTCACCGAGCTGCGCAAGACGCCGGGCTACGATCCCAACCTGTACAACGACACGTCGCACGAGTTGTACACCGACGACTGACCGGCCTCGCGTTATTTCAGCTTTCCTCCGGTGAGCGCCCCGGCACCCTTGCCGCCAGCTTGGCCGGCGCTCTTGCTGCCATCGGAAAGCCCCTGGATGACGTGCCCGGCCCGAATCCCAACCCAGGTAAGGCTCGCCAGCCAGAATCCCGGCAGAACCAGGAACATCGTGCCCATGACGAACATCAGGAGCATGTCGCCGAAGGCGTTGTTCAACCCTACCAGCGGGTCAAAGTTGGTGTGCGGCCGATTCCAGCCAAAGCCCCAGCCATAAAGCGCGTCCAGAATCGTTGAATCGATCCAGCGTGCGAGCTGGAACCAGAAGTCCGTGAAGAACAGCGCGAACTGCACGACGCTGACGGTGACGACCGTCTTCAGGTCGTAGGTGCCCACAACCAGCACGAGCGGGATGCAGATGACCAGCGCCATCTTCAGTAAGGCGAGGATCATGGGCAGGGATTGGCGCACGACATCCATGGCAGGAAACGCGGCAATCGCGCCGACTGCCATCCCGACGTCGCCCGTGGCGCGCGTCACGATGTTCGGCAGGGTCTTGTCGATCTGGCCGCCGTAGTCCGTATAGACGCTGCCCTGGTTCAGTTTCTGCTGCCGCGGTGACGCGATGGCGCGGATCACCGAATCGTCCACCTCGGCCCGGCTGAGGAACCCGGCCCAGCCCGCCAGGCGATTCAGCAGGGTCGGGTCCACTTGCCCCAGCAGCCGCGCGCGCAGTCCGTTGCTGCCGTCTGACCACCACTGCCTGCAGGTCGGATAGCCGCCACCATTGGCAACCTGCGCGAGGCCTGCATCGCGGGTGTCGTCATAGGGCCATGCCTCGCGCGCCGTGCTGGAGCGGTAGCTGTCGTAGTAGCCGCCCGTGTCCGTGAAAAAACGCGAGCCGATCCAGGTCACATCGTGCATCTGCTTCTCATCGAGATCTGGGCGCTGCATGAACAATTTGGCCCGCGCAGGCCCATAGCAATCCCGAGAAAAGTCCGCGACCTCTTGAGCGAGTACCGGGTCGTCAATACGGGTCGCGTCGATTTCCATCCTCATCTGCCGCAGGTCCGTACCGCACGGGATCGCCGCTACTGAGGCGCTCGTGACGGCGCGCGCGAGCGCGTGCATGAAGGCCCACCAGACCGGCACCTTCGCCGACTGGTTGTTAATGGTGCTAAAGGACTGCGACCAGCCAGTTTCCTTGGGCTGCGCAGCGCTGACCTGGCACTGCGTCGAGCGGGAGCTGTCGTACTGGATCGTGCTGAGGTCCACGTCGATGAACGGAATGCCGGCGAACATCACCACCACGATGGCGACGAAGACCCGGTTCTCGATGCGCGCGGCCGAAAGCACCCCCTTGTTGCCTTCGTCGGCGCCTTCCGCACGCGCCTTCAGCCACTCCTGCACGACGATGGCGACGAAAGGCAGCGCAAACACCCCACTGGACACCAGCACGGCCCAGATGCCGTTGTTTACGATCCAGGACACGAGGGTGAGGTAGTACTCCAGATAGTCGGTCGTGAAGAGCTTCATGGCCCCGATCTCCCCTCAAGCGGCCTGCATCAACAGGCTGGTTTCCAGCGCGACGATGGCGACCACGCCGGCGATCTCGGTGCGGATCAGCCGGCGCCGCGCCTGCCCATCTGTCCCGCTTTGGTCTTCGCGGGCCAGCACCCGGCGGCGCATCCAGAACCATCCATAGGCCGTTGCCGCGTACACGCACAGCCGCCAGATGAAGAAATACCCTGCGGAGGCCGCCAGCCACCGTTCCCAGCCTGCAACGCTGCCGACCAGGTAGATGCCCGCGACGTTCGCCCCCACGGCGGCGGCAACGATCAGCACCAGCCAAAGCAGCGTCTTCGCCGCGCGCCGGCTGAACAACCAACGCAGGGGCCGCCAGGCCATGCGCGCCGGGCTCATGGCCGACTCCCCGGATTGCCCTTCTGGAGCTTGTCGAGACGGTCCGGCACAGGATCGCCCTCGTAGATGCCGCGCGAGCCGGCCGCGCGCGCGCCGTGGCGCTGGATGATCGCCATAGGCGAGTTGTTCGCCAGCTCGCGTCGCAGCTCCAGTTCGGTCTTGAGGTTGCGAATCTCACGGTCGAGCGTGTCGCTCTCGTGGTTCACCGCCTCCACGGCGAGCTCGTTCGCGGCGACGTTGGGCTCCTTCTTACCCGTGAGCAGCGTGCGCTGCAGCAGCAGCGCTTTCTCCAGCACGGACGCCAGCGCGACCTCGGACGCCAGGCGCTGCGACAGCAGGTGCTGGTCGGGCTCGTCGCGCAGCGCCTCAATCACGCCGCGCGTGATGGGCAGCGACGCGCTACCTGCCTGGCGCAGGTTTTCGGGCGTCGTGTTCTTCGCCTTGGAGACGAGATCCTGAAGTGCCTGCAGCTTGACGTCGTACTCTTCCTGGATCAGCGGCGTGAGCCCGACGCCAGGCGTCGTCTCGGTCTTGGTACAGGCATCGCAAGTGCGCTGTTCTCTCTCTCCGAGCACGCGCGTGGCCCACTCGATGGCAGCTTGCGGCGAGGTCCAAGTCTGGCAAGAGAGACTACTGCAACTGGACGGGGCGATCGGCGAGGTATCGGCCACACCGCGACCGTTGACCAGGTTGTAACCAGCGCGAGTCACGTCGCTGACGATCTTGATCGCGGACTGACCGGTACCACCCGCATTGCCGCCGCCGACCCACGGCACGCCGTTATTGCCCCGGCGCGCCTCGGCCTGCTCGATGGCCGAAACCGCATCCGTGCTCGACACGGCATCGCGCAGCGCCAGGCCTTCGGCCATCTGGCTCCAGCCGAGCTGGCCGCCCGCGGTTTCGGCCATCTTCTCTGCCATGGCACGACACGTCAGCTTGCTGCGGTCGAAATCCAGCCGTGCCTGCAGAACGCCATTGGTGAGCAGGTTGTACAGGCCAGGGTCGGCCCGCTGGATGATCAGCGCGGGAAGAGACGCCACGGCGCTCGTGGCGCTCTGAATGACGGTACTCATGATCTGCTGAAAACCATTCGTGATGCCGTTGAGTTGATTCTTCAACGTGGTCTGGATGTTCATGTCACCGCAAATCAAGTTGCTGTTCCAACCCACGCCGACACCGATAGAGCGCATGCCAGCCGCACGTCCCATCGACACGGCGTTGCCGCCGCCGATCGAGTACATGACGTCATCGCCGATGACGCTGCCGCTGGTCTGGTACCCCATTTGCCCCCGGGCGACGCCGCTGCCCAGCGCGAGCGCGCCGGCCAGCGCCAGAACCATCTCCGTGCGACGTGCCTGGCGGGAGAACCGATTGAATGCTGGACGGAACGTCATGGCACCACCTCAGAAGAAATCAACGCTGCCCAGAAAAACCTGGCCCCGGCGTTCGCAGCAGGCATACGGCCGCCACAGCGCCCATGCGTAGTCGCCTTGCTGCGCCTGGGTCAGCAAGCCGCTGCGCGGGAAGACCGTGCAGGACGTGGACAAGGCGGGCGTGAGCTCTTGCCACTTGCCGGTCGAGGCATCGCCTTCCATCAGCGCGCCGGCCGGCCAGTAACCGTCGCGGGAGTCGGCAAGCAACGGATGATAGACGTGGATTTGCCCCCGGCGAGTGACCACATCCCCTGCACGCTGTGCTACCACGGCGCCTGCCTTGAAGTCGTCGGTCTGGTGCAGGAAGCCGCCGCGGGGATACACGTTGCCCCAGAAGTTCATAGTGGTGCGTGCGCCGACTTCGCGCCGGCCCGGAATCAGCGCTTCCGGGTAAGCCATCTCGGGCACGTTGTAGCGCCAGGCCAGCGTGTCCAAGGTGCTGAGCAAGTACGGCATGAATGCCGTGCCCGCGCCCTCGCAGAAGTAGCCCGACGACGAGACGAACTGGTTGAACACCTCGGCGCCGGGGTGGCCGATGACGTCCGCGTTCTTGAATTTGGCGAGGTTGTTTTCGTGGTCCTCGTTCGTCGTGCCGTCGCCGCCCGCCTGGGCGGACGGATTGGGCGTGCTCATTGCCCGGACTTCGACCCAGGGGTTTTCGCCGGTATTCGAGTACGACGACACCACCGCGTCGGGAATGTAGTGGCGCACTTTGGTGGACGTGCGCACGGTGCAGCCCGTCCATGTGCAGTAGAGCCAGTAGCAGATGCCGACGACGCGGTATTCGAGGCAATCGGGCGATGCCACCGAGCCGATGATGGTCGCTGTATTGAGGGCGTAGCTGCCCGTGGCGCTGAGCAGCAGCAACGAAGCCACGCCAGCGCGCACGCGGCGCATCATGTCGAATGGTCGGGTCACGGCTGGGTCCTCCGGTGCTGCTCGATGCGCGCGACAGCGCGAGCCACATCCGGCTCGCCATAGACCACATAGCGCCTGTCCACCACCACGGCCGGGAGGCTGGTGATGCCGAGGCTCCATGCGTCGGTAACGCCTTGGTATGCGGAAGCGATGCGTCGCTGCAGATCGGCACCGCCGCCATTCAGCCGGCGCTTGACGATGGCCGTCGCCTGTTCGGGGTCGGTGGGCAGTCCCGCGGAAAGCTCCGCTTCAATCCTGTGGGCTTCGTCCAGTTCAATCAGCAGCTCGCCGCCCATGGTCTTGACAGGGTGGCGGCTGTCGGTGACGACCACCACGTCGGCGGCGAAGGTGGCCGGGCTGAAAACGGCCAGGGCTGCCGGAAGCGCCACGGCCAGGCCGAGGGTTCGCCAGCCCGCCGAGAACCTGGAAAGAGATGCTGGCATGTCGCATGCCTTGAAGTTGATCAGAGCCGTAGTCAAACGTGAAGCCGATGCGACACCAACAAACAATGCGCATCGCGCGCTGCCCGCATACCTGCTTGTCTCGCGCCCATAAAAAAGCGGAGGCCGAAGCCTCCGCATGGATCAGGGAGCCGATGCCGTCGCTACAGCAGGCCGGATTCCGCGAACGAGTACGGCGTGCCGTGGCCGACGATGAGGTGATCCAGTACCCTCACGTCGATCAGCGCCAACGCGGCCTTCAGCGTTTGGGTCATCGCGCGGTCCGCGCTCGATGGCTCTGTGCAGCCCGAAGGGTGCTGGTGCGAAAGAATCACCGCAGCAGCGTTCAACTCCAAGGCACGCTGCACGATCGGCCGTGCGTGTACCGTGGTCGAATGGACCGTGCCTTTGAACATCGGCTCGTAGGCCAGCACCTCGTGCCTGCTATTGAGGAACACAATGGCGAAGATTTCATTGGGTTCGGCGGTCAGTTTCAGGCGCAGGTAGTCCTTGACGGCCGCAGGCTGATCCAGGGACGCCCCCTTCTTAAAAACTCGCTGCTCCAGCAATGCGATGGCTTGCCGGATGATCCAGTCATCGGATTGGGACGCGGGGGCAAAACGTTGCTCCACGCAGGAGTCGTTAACGACGAGAGACATGGCGAACCTCCAGAATGTGAACGGAGGACACCACCCTGGGAGGGCAAGCCCTCCTGGGGATGAAACAGCGGATCAAGGTGCGTCCACCACCGCGCAGCGGTGATTGTTCGCAGCCAGGATGCGAGGCGAACGGGTAGCGGTCAGCGCGGCAAGCCGCGCCGTAGCCTCCAAGACCGATGGCTACCTGGGCATGTCGCCGACAACGTCGGCAGGCATTTCGGATGTGGTGGTGGCGGGTGTGGCCGCCGCGTCGCTGGCCCAGTCCTCGGCCGCCAGCATGTCCATGGCAGACAGCAAGGCATCGCCCTCGATCGGCCCCTGCAGCAGGATGGCCTGGCCTGTCTGGCGATCGAGCAGCCGCAGCGACGGCGTGGCGGTGACCCCGCTTTTGGTGGCTTCCGCCGCCTGTGCGCGAATGGCGGCACCGGGACGTTCGCTTGTCATGCACTGTTCGATGGCTGGCGTGGATTCGGGGTACTGCAGCCCGTCCGGCAACCCTTGGCCGTCGCTTTGCGTATGGGCATAGACCCATTCGACGGCTTGCCAGAACGCAGCATGCCCACCAGCTTCGGCGGCGCACTCGGCCAGACGAGCCTCGGTCGACGCGGCTGGCTCGTGCGCGGCCAGCGGCTGGTGGTGCCATTGCAGCGCCACGTCGGTGTTGTTGCCGACCCAGCGCTTGAGCTGCGGGAAGTACTCCCGGCAGAACGGGCATTCCAGGTCGGCATAGAACGTCAGCGTGAAGCGGCCCTCCGGGTTGCCCATCTGCCAGGGCGGCCCTGAGGGCTGCGTCATGTTGACCGGCGCGGGCGACTGCGACGGGGATTCGCCGGGCGACCGGGATACCAGCCAAATCAGCAGCAGCGAGACCAGCGCAGCGGCCAAGGCCCAAGGCCAGCGAGGCCGCCAGCGGCGACGGCGGAATGTCTGGACTTGCATCGGAATGGAAGGACGTTTCTGCTCCATGGCGTTCTCCGGCTTACGACAGTTCCAGGGCCGGCGACTCGATGCCGCGCGCCTGGTCGATCCTCTCGGCCACCTTGAAGGCCGCTTCCAGCTCGTTGCAGCCGTACTGCTGCATGAGTTGGTAGCGCTCGGCCTTCTCTTCGGGTTCGGTCTGCGCAAGAGCGAGGTACAGGCTCGGCGGCACGGCGCGGAACAGCACTTCCATGCTCTTGGAGAGGATGACGCCCTCGGTGAACTTGCCCGCCTCCTTGCGGGCCGACAGCATCAGCGCCTTCTGCGCGGGCGAGAGCTCGCGGAACCTGGCGATCTTCTCCACCTCATCGGGGGGCATCGACAGGCAGACCCACCACTCAATCATGTTGAGCATGGGCTCGGCCGCGCGCGGCAGGTCGTCGATATTTTGCGTAGCCAGCCAGAACCAGGCCCCTAGCTTGCGCCACATTTTTGTGATCTTGACCACGTAGGGAGCGAGCAGTGGGTTCTTGGTGATCACGTGACCTTCGTCGGTCACGTTGATGATCGGGCGCCCCAGGTATTGGTCGCGCTCCGCGATGTTGTTCACCGTACTGATCAAGCTGATGTAGGCGATGGAGAGCTGCGCGTTGTAACCCTCGCGTGCGTAGGTCGCCAGATCCACCAGGGTGATGTCCGCCTCGGGCCACGGTGTGCCGTCCCGGTCGAACATCTCGCCGTCCGTGCCTTGGCAGAACATGTCCATTGCGTCCGCCATCTCCAGCAGCCGCACGCGCCGCATCTCGGGCAGTGTCGGGTCCTGGCCGCGGGTGCGCAGCGCGTTGCGCACGTCGCGCGTGAGAACGGTGCGCTTCTCGCTACCACCTCCGCCGTGGCAGTGCTCGGCGGCGTCGAGGATGCACTGCCGGATCAACGAGCGGTCGGCCCGCGTCATCCGGGCTTCTTCCTTGTCCTCGCCGCCCGTGATCATCAGCCGCGCCGTGATCTCCAATTCGCCGAGCACGTCGCGCTGCTCGCCCGCCTCCATGGCTGAGGCATCCGGCGGTAGGTCTTCGTCCAGCGCTTCGGCATCGAGCGTCTGCACGTCGCTCGGCGTTTCGATCAGCCGGCGCGCATCGGCGAACGGCGCGAGGCTGATGCCCGAGCCGGGGGCCAGCTTGACCCGGTTCACGCTCAGGCCCAGGCGTTTGGCGAAATCGCTGAACAGGCCGAAGCTGTTGCCGGCCTCCACGATGAACAGCCGCGGGCGGTATATCGCCGTGATTTGGTTCAAGAGGTTGTTGAGCGTCGCGGACTTCCCCGAGCCCGTAGGGCCGAACAGAAACAGGTGGGCGTTCATCTGCCGGTCCAACCTGTTCAAGGGGTCAAACGTAATCGGGCCGCCACCACGGTTGAACATCGTGATGCCGGGGTGCCCCGTACCCTGGGCGCGGCCCCACACCGGCGACACGTTCGCGATGTGCTGCGCGAACATCAGTTGGGTGTACCACTTGCGCCGGTCCTGGCCGGGGTTGTAGCAGCATGGCAGCCAGCGCAAGTAGCTGTTGAGCGGCGCCACCTCGTCGTCCTCGCGCACCGGCTGCAAGCCGGCGTTTAGCATCACGTTCGCCAGGTCCAGGCCGCGCCGGTCCAGTTCAGCTTCGTCGCGTCCGCGCAGGTAGAACGCCAGCGATCCGCGGTAGAGCTTGTGTGCGCTGCCAATCAGGGAGCGGGCTTCCTGCACGTCCTTGAGCGTCTGCTCCGACGCCAGCGTCTCGCCCACGGCCTTCTTCGCCAGGTGGTTGAGATCCGCTTCCAGGACATCCTGCGGCGTGGCGACCATCGTGAGACAAAGCAAGGTGTCTTCCGGCATCTGGTCGAACAGCGTGTTGATGGCATCCCCTTTGCGGGTCTCGCCGGTCAGGTGTCCGGTGCCGGGCGGCATGCGCAGCCGGTCGGTGATCAGCACGCGGTGCGGCATGCCATCGAAGTACCAGGTGCCACGCTCCACGTCGGAGCGTGGCTGGCCGAAGAACAACCGCTGGCTGAAATCCTGACCGCTCGCCAGTTCGATCTCGCCGTCCTCGGTCTCGTCGGGGTAGCGCGCCAGCGCGTAGAAGCGCTCCCGATCCTCGGCGCCAGGCCCGAGCATCGCGGGGCGCGGATTGAACCAGCGCAGCAGCCAGTCGTGGACGTCGGCCGCGGCCATGCGCCGTGCCTGGATGCCTGCGTTCGCCAGCCCGCCGCACAGGCGGTCGCAGACGATGTTCAGCATCTGCTCGGGCGTCTGGCTGCGGCGGCTTGCCTGCCCGGTGGAACGGCGATAGATCACCATGCGCACCCGCCGCGTCTGGCCGCGCCAGCGCAGCCGCGTGACCACGGTGTCTTCGAACAGGCCGCCCGGCTTGGCGACTGCGCGCAGGTGGTGGCCGAAGAAGCGGAGGTAGAACTCGGTGAACGCAGTGCCGCGGGCGCGCGGCTGCACGTAGTCGCGCAGGTTCTCCATGTACTGGTCGAAGCTGGGTTCGTCCTGGGCATAGAGCTGGAGCACCCACGGGTTTTCGTCCAACTCGTCGAACGAGTCCTGGAGCGCGTTCTCCAAGGCATCGCGGGCATGCGCAAGCCATCCGGGTTCCCGGCCCTCGGTGCCCAGCGGCACCAGCTCATAGAAGGCAGCGACCGACTGCCCATCCTCCAGCAGCATGGACTTCGACTGCGGCAGGAACTCCACCCAAGGCAGCAGTTCCGCGAACGACGGCGCGACGTCGTACAGCGCCTGCTCGTCGGCCACGGTCGCCGGCCTGCGGCCCTGGACCGCCGCGCCGGGTTCGGGGACGCCGGCCTGACGCAAGGCCTCGACGTGACGCCGCCAGCCGTCTGGCTGTTCGTCACCGCCAGCGCCGGGTGCAGTTAGCTTTGGCCAAGGGAGCTTCCAGCGCATCAGTAGTCCTCCAGCCGTTCACCGGGCATCGCGTACTGCACGCGCTGGTACAGCGGGAAGACCGTCGTGTAGCCCGGCACGGGAACGGGGTCGGTGCCCGCCAGGTGCGGGTACACGTACATCACCAGGTCGGGATTCGGCAGCCGGTGGAACTGGCGATGGACCTCGTTGCGTGCGGTGCGCGTGTAGCGCATCTGCTCGGCGGGCGCGGCCTGTACGTCGGCGTCGGTCAGCGGCCGGCGCAGGCTCTGGCGTGCGTCGAGCAACTGCCGGCGCGCGACCTGGCCGGTGCCACCGCCGCCGCCACCTGTTTCCTGCTGCCAGATGTCCATCATGGTGCGGTCGCTATGGGTCAGCAGCTCTTCCTTGCTGGTGGCGCAGCCGCCGAGCACGGCGACGGCCGCTGCCAGCACGAGGCCTTTAATCGAGTTCGAGCGCATGGCTTTCTCCTGCACGGTGATCGACGCGCCGGCCTTCGGGGTCGTGATCGATGGCGAGCGGTTTTTCGAGGT
Source organism: Stenotrophomonas sp. HMSC10F07 (assembly GCF_001807895.1). Lineage (NCBI taxonomy): Bacteria > Pseudomonadati > Pseudomonadota > Gammaproteobacteria > Lysobacterales > Lysobacteraceae > Stenotrophomonas > Stenotrophomonas sp. HMSC10F07. The sequence goes on along the minus strand of NZ_KV791446.1, from coordinate 76,757 downwards.
GGACGGCGACCTTGGCGCCGGGCTGCACATAGACGGCGGCGAAGGCCTGGCCGTAGAGCTTGTTGACCCAGGCCGACATGTCCCGGACGCCGCCCGCGAGAATCTGGCCGACCGCTTCCTGGCCGCTGATGCCCACGGTGCCGATGGCGCCGTCCGAGCCGACGTAGGACATGCGGCCGCTGTCGCTCTCGATGAGCGAGGCCACGCCGGCACCGGCCGCCGTGATCAGGGCCTGCGAGCCGAGGTACTGCTGGGCGTTGCTGCGCCGTTCGCCGCTGACGCAGGGAATGCCGTGCGGGTCGCTGATCCAGCCCAGGCCGTCGCGCTGCTGGTTGTTCTGCTGGTTGCCTTCGCGGTCTTCGGGGATGGTGCGGATCGTGCCGTCGTTGAAGACGAAGGTGATGCTGCGCACCTGACCGCGCACGCACGAGAGCGTCCAGTCACCCGATGCGGTTCCGCTGAACACGGCGCCGGCCACGTCGGGAATATCAATCCCGTTGGCCGTGAGATTGTCCGGCCCGACCAGCACCTTGAAGGGGTACGGATCATTCACCGTCCCGTCGATCGGCACGCGACCGATCAGCGCCGTCATCGCCACGGAGCCCATCAGCGTCGAGTTGGTCGGCACCGTATAGACCGGCTTGGCGCTCTTGACGCCTGCCGCACGCGCGCCGGCGGTCGCCACGGTTTCCGCGGTGGTTTCCAGCGTGCTTTGCGCGGGGCCGAAGCTCGTCGGGAAGCTCATGCCGCTGCCCGTGCCACGACTGCCATTGCGGCCCTCGGCCTTCTTCGCGTCGTCCGGTTCGACCCAGCGCATGCCGCCTTCCATGCCGGCCTCGTCGCCGTCGCGCAGCCCCAGGCCCACCGGCAGATCAGCGTGACCGCCTCCGCGCCCGCCGATGCTGTCCAGGCGCCGCTGCAGGTCGGCGAGCAGCCCCTCGGTCTGCTGGCGCGCGCTGGCCGCCTGTTCTTGGTCGCGGCGCAGGTTGGAGCGCTCGGATTCGAGGGCCGAATTGATGCGCTGATCGATGGAGTTCTCGCGCTGGCGCAGCCGCTGGTTTTCCTCGCGTTGCGACTTGTTGTCGGTCAGCGCGGTCTGAAGCTCGGTGCGCAACTGCTTCACCTGGGCGACGAGCGTTGCCACGGTATCGCGCGGGGTATCGCCTTCGATGCCCAACGCCTTCATTTCCTCGGGCGTGAGCTTGGAGCCGGCATCCGCGGCGGGCGGTGCCGACGTGCTTCCCCCGGAGAACAGCCGGATGGCAACGAACAACACCAGCAAGGCGACCGGAATCATCAGCCACTTGAGCAAGCCGTTACTGCGCATGGCGGGCCTCCTTGCCATCGTCGGCTTCCGCTTCCGGCTGTGGCAGATGCGCAGCCGGGCCAAAGCGGTGGATCGTCGGCAGCAGTGACTGCGCGAGGCCGCGCCCGCGCGTCACCAAGTACAGGACGGTCGTGTCCTCGGGCGTCCCGCGGGGGCCGAGCGCTTCGTGCTGGAAGGTAGCGGTGAGGAAGTCGCCTTGCAGCACACGCGGGTCAAGCGCGATCCATTCCGCGCCGGTGTTGGTCAGGCGCACGGCAGTGACCCACTGATCTTCCAGGCGCCACGACGCGAGCGCGACCGCGCGCACGGGCAGCGTCGGCGTCAGCGTGCTGAGATCGAGGTCACGACGCAGGTTCACCCGCATGACGCCCGGCAGCGGCTCCACGGTGCGCAGCGGCGCGTAGAGGTTCTGCGCGGCGAAGCGCGTCAGGACGACCGGCACCGGAGTTTCGTGCCGCGCTGCCCGCGTACCTGCTTGACCCTGGGCGCGTGCGGGGGCCTCATCGGCACCGCCTGCCTGATCGCCGTAGCGCGCCGGGGTGCTGCTGCCCTCGACAATGCGCACCGGCTCCAACTCGGCTTCGCCGTCCTTGGCCGGTTCGGCCGCGATATCGAGCAGGATCAGCGCACCCGTGTCGGCATCCTGCAGTTGCAGCCGCGTGGGCTCGATCGGCTCGCTGGCGCGCAGGTATACCGCACCACCCGCGCTCTGCACGCGTAGGCGTTCGCCGACGCCTGCGGGCACGCCCACGCGGACGTTCCGGTCGATGAACACGATGCGCTCCTGGCCCACCTTCAGCGGCACCGCGAGCGGCATGCGTTCCCAGCGCAGAATCTCCACAGCATGGGAGACGGGTGCCGCGGCCCCGGCCAGCAGCCCCAGCAGCACGAGTACAGGATGCTTCATGGGGTGTTTCCTCCTTGGGGCGCTTGCGGAGACAGGCCGCCAGGCGCCGGGCGCGTCGCCTCCGGGGCGCTGATGCGCTGGGGCGCACCGTCGTAGCAGTCCAGCGCCAGACCGAACGGGTTGCGGGCGGGATCGACGTCCACCCGCGTGACCTTCACCGGGTAGCGCACGAGAGCGCGCTTGACCTGCTCGGCGCCGTAGTACTCGTCGGCGGTGATGTCGAGCGTCACCACCCAGTCGCGGTCGGAGACCACGCGCACGCGCGCCGTGGGGTCGTCGCCGTAGCCGCGGCCGGGGATTTCGTAGATGCCGCGCACGCGCTGGCGCAGCTCGCCCGTGCTGCGGCGGTAGTCGTAGTCCGCGCGCAGGAAGGCCTGGCAGGACGGGGTGAGGTACGGCGAGAGCGTGTGGAGGTTGCGCGGGTAGTCCTCTTCGCCGTTCGTCGGCCAGCGGTTCAGGGTCTGGAACACGTAGAACGTGAACGCATAGACCGATTCGGGCGGCACGTCCCACCACTTTCGGGTACTGCCGGAGCGCAGGTCGGGCGGGACGTGGATGGTCAGGTCGCGCGGCGCGCTCCACCAGCCGCCGCCCATGACCAGGGCGACGATGACCAGCGCGCCAGCACCCAGGCGAAGCGTCTTGATGTGCGCCTGCAGGTGGGTGATCTCGTTCTTGAAGCGGCTCATCGTGCCCCCCTTGCGGCAGACCTTCGGGTGGACCAGAAGCCGGAGCGCGAGATCAGCACGTGGCCGCCCACCCAGCCCGCCATCAGCGGATGGCGCGTGGCGATGCGCCATTGCAGTTGCCGGTACAGCCGGGTGTCGGGGCGCCCGCGCTTGAGGCGGCGCAGGATGCCGCCGCCGATGAAGACGCCCAGGGCCACGCCCAGGACGACGAACGTCGGCGCGATGGCGATCGTGCGGAACACCCAGGACAGCGGCGCGCCGACCAGCAGGCCGGCGGCGCCGGACAGGCCGCAGCAGATCCACAGCTCGTCGGCGGTCAGGCCCCGCACGACAACGGGATGGCGGTTGAGCCGGTGCGGAAGAAACGTGACCGTCCCGTCCGCACGGACGTGCTGCTGCTCGGACATACCGGCCTCGCCTTACAGGATGCCGGTGGCTTCGGTGAGCAGCCAGATGCCGATCACGAGCAGCACGGCACCGATCGCGACGGTGAGGCCGAACTGGCCCCAGGTCTTGCGGCCGGTGTGGATTTCCGCGTAGGTGCCGTAGGCGTGGTAGCAGACGCCGATGAACATCGACGCCACGACCAGGAGCGCCACGAGCATGATGATGTCGTAGCCGTAGTTCCTGATCGTTTCCATGATGCCGTTGCCGGTGCCGCGGGTCGGGTTTTCCAACTGCGGCAAGCCTTGCGCGAACGATAGTGCGGGCAGCGCGGCGGCGCCCAGTGCCACAGCGGCGCGCTGGTCAAGACGGGAAGTGAGGATGCGGTTTTGCATGGTGGTGCCTTTCGGTTCAGGAGAGAAGAAAGAAGCTCAGGACGAGGTACATCGCGACAAAGCGGATGCAGACGCCGAGGAACTGGCGCTGGTTGAGGCGGCTCTCGGACCACCCCACGTAGGCCGTTCGGATGGCCCAGACTCCCCACACGAGCAGGACCGCGAACACGGCGCCGACCAGGACGGTCGCCATCGCCGAAGGCGCGATGCCGCTGTTGGCTTGAAATGCCGAGACCTGGGCGCCGTTCATTGCTTGGCTTCCGTAGTCGTCGGCGAAGGCGAAGCGGACCGCTCGGTGCGGTAGTCGCCGGCCAGTTCGGAGGGGTCGCGCGGCTGGGCACGCGACGGTGTGAGATGGGCCTGGATGCCGGCGCGCACGCGCGCCAGGTCAGCCAGCAACCGCGGGTAATCGAAGTGGTAGCGCTCGCCCGGCTGGATGGGGGCACGCGCGGCGCTGTCGGCGACGGTGCGCTCCAGCGCGTCGAGTTGGCGCAGCGCGGCGACCAGCTCCTGGCGCTGTGCGGGGGACTCGGCCAACGCCATCGGGGACTGACCCAGCAGCAGGGCCGTCACGAGAAAAATGGGCACGCCGCGATGCGCGGCGCGCTGCCAGATCGGAGCCAACATCGCGCCATTCCTGTGTGATCAGCAATGGCCAGATCTTGGAGAACAGCGGTGTTTCAGGCCGCAAACAATCCGAACTGGCTCGTTCCCCTATTGAAGCGGAGGCGAATGACGGCGGCCGAATAGTCGGGATCAGCGCCCCGTTTCGTTTATTGCGCTTTTCGTTTATTTCGACTAAGATACGGCTCGCAACCCGTTTTCGCCCAGGAGATACCCATGACCGTTACTGCCCAATCCAAGATGACTCTGCCCGCCGAGGGTGAGGTGAAGGCAGCCGTGCAGGGGCAACGCGCCTTGGCTGCCTACCTCGCGACGCAGTTTGAAACTCAGCACATCCAGATTTTCGATGACCAGAAGCAGGCGCACCAAGTCGAGCTGCCGACCTCGGCTTTGCGTTTGTTGGTGGACATCTTGGCCGAACTGGCCGACGGCAATGCTGTCAAGGTGGTGCCTGTCCATGCCGAGCTGACAACACAGGAGGCCGCGGACCTGCTCAACGTGTCCCGCCCGCATTTCGTCAAACTACTCGAAGATGGGGTGTTGGCGTTTCATCGGACCGGCAAGCACCGCCGGGTGAGGTTTGCCGACCTGATGCAGTACAAGGAGGCGCGTGAGCGCGCCAGCGAGCAGGCGATGGCTGAACTCACACAGCAGTCGCAAGAGTTGGGAATGGGGTACGAATGAGGCATTCCCCCTTCACGGCCGTCTACGACGCATGCGTTCTCTATCCCGCTCCGCTGCGGGACTTCCTGATGTGGCTGGGGCTGTCCGGTCGGTTCCGAGCGCGCTGGAGCCAAACCATTCACGAGGAGTGGAAACGCAACCTGCTTATCAATCGGCCCGATCTCACCAAGGCCCAAGTCGACCGAACGTCTGACCTGATGGATCGTGCCATTCCCGATGGATTGGTAGAAGGGTACGAATCGCTCGCGGCCGGTCTGACCTTGCCAGATCCGGACGACCGCCACGTGCTGGCCGCCGCCATTCGCTGTGGGGCGAGTGTGATCGTGACATTCAGCCAGCGAGATTTCCCGAATGAGCTGCTGGCGCCCTACGGCGTCGAATCGCAGCATCCAGATGAGTTCGTGGACAACTTGCTGGATCTGGATGCGGCTGCAGTCGTCTCGGCCGCACAGCGCCAGCGCGCCCAACTGAGGAACCCGACGATCGACGTCGATCGTTATCTCGATATCTTGCTGCGCCAAGGCCTGGTCCAGACCACCAAGGTGCTTGTCGGCTACCGCACTATCCTCTGACCTGTTGAGACACACGGATGACCAAGAATCCCCCGACGGATGTATCCCTGCCGAAAGGCATCCACCGAAGCTGGAAGCTGCCGGACGCCCCGCTGGGTGCGCTGTGGGATTCCATCGTGATGGACGAGGCGCGCAAGAGGCAACTGCTCTCTCAGGCGATCGTCAACTTCACGGTACGACCCAGGGTGGAGCGCACGGTGTTGCCGCTGCATGGTGTGATTCTGCTGGTGGGACCACCGGGAACGGGTAAGACATCATTGGCGCGCGGCCTGGCGCACCGTGTGGCGGAATCGTTCCCTTCGGGGAATTTTCGTTTGCTTGAAGTCGATCCTCATACGCTGACCAGTTCTGCGATGGGCAAGACACAGCGCGCAGTGGCCGAACTCTTCTCGCAATCTATCGCCGAAGCTGCCGCGGTGGGACCTACCATCGTGCTGCTCGACGAAGTTGAGACTCTTGCAGCGGACCGATCGAAGCTCAGCCTGGAGGCCAATCCCGTCGACGTTCATCGTGCGACAGACGCGGTGTTGGTTCAGTTGGACATCCTTGCCGAACAACACCCGCATCTGTTGTTCGTGGCCACTAGTAATTTCCCGCAAGCGGTCGACAGCGCCTTCATGTCTCGTTGCGACATGGTGATGGAGGTGCCGTTGCCGGGCAAACAGGCATGCAAGCAGATACTCATTGAGTGTTTGAAGGGGCTGGCCAAAACCTTTTCGCACATCGGCAAAATTGCCTCGGGGGCCCAGTTCGACGCTTGCGCCGGCGAATGCGTGGGGCTGGACGGCCGCGCCATCCGAAAGGTGGTAGCAAACGCGCTTGCCGCAGATCCCCAAGTGGCAATCGATCCCAACAAGTTGTCGATCGATCATCTGCGCAGTGCGATCGGCCAAGCCAAGCAAGCGCGTCTTCAAGGAGGAAAGCAACGATGACCACTGTCGTCAGTCGAACGTTCCGAAGCAGCCCGCATCGCGATGCGTTGCAGACCTGGGACGCTATTGTTGAGCTGCTCACACAGGGTAAAGAGAGTGCCGCTCGCAAGGAACTCAAAGCGGTAGCAGGAGTAGCGGCCAGCCTGATCACCGATCAGGCCCCCAAGGGTGCGCCCATCGTGGCGACCTGTGACGGGCCACGAACCCGCATCTACTGCCTTTTCGACGAGGATGCCATCGATGGTAGCGATGCCAGCGAAGACGCGCTGGGTTTCGAGCCGCTGAAGGGCGACTGGGCGGTGTCTCTGCCGTGCCCCAAGGACGAACTCACCTGGGTTCAGGCGTCTTTGAAAAAGCACAGCACACGCATCACTGCGAGGGACATGACCCAGGGCATCGCCACCGACGAACGGTCCGCCAGTGCACAGGCGCTTTCGCTCGACCTTGGAGGGTTCCTCAAGTCATGAGTACCGTCGCCACCTACTCGTACACGCATTCGGTCACGTATGTGACGGACAACATCCTCAAGAGCCTCAAGGACATCATCCGGCTCAGTGGTCTGGATCCCGAGTTCTTCGCCGATCGATGGGAGAGCAACACGCGCGCGATCAAGACCTGGCTCGGAACTGGCGATCTGCGAAAAGTCATCCTGGAGGTATACGACCCAGCGACAGACAAGCTAGTCACTCGATGGGACATTGACATCGTGTACGGCTGGTCGGATGGAGACGGCAGCTTCTGGACGGATACCGAACAATTGAAATACGCGATCAAAAAGGCTGGACTGCTGCCTTCGCAGGCCAAGTACAAGCTCTTGCTCGACACGAAGCCAGAACGTCCAGATGTGGACGGCTGGAGCAAGGGTAGCTATCGGTCAACCGATGGGATGGTCAAGCAGAGCCTCGGCTCGACCGTCGAACACAGTGGCCTGGCGGGGCAGGCCGGATATTGGAGGCAGCGCTGATGCTATCGATCGATGAAGCTTTCCGGAAGTTCAAATCGCGCCTTGAACTTAACGAGCGCGAACAGAAGAACGCCTCGCAGCGCCAGAATGAAGTGCGGGACTACCTGCAGACCAAGTTCGGGATTGCCCGCAGCTTCTTGACTGGCTCCTATGCGCGGTACACAAAGACCAAGCCTCTGAAAGACATCGACATCTTCTTCGTGCTGACGGATTCGGAGAAGCACTATCACGGCAAGGCCGCGTCTGTCGTGCTGGATGACTTTCATGCGGCGTTGGTCGAAAAGTACGGTGCTGCTGCCGTCCGCAAGCAGGCACGTTCGATCAACGTTGACTTCGGCGTGCACATCGACGCTGAAGACAATACTGACTACCGCGTGGTCAGTGTGGATGCCGTGCCGGCATTCGACACGGGAAGCGAATATGAGATCCCCGACTCGGCTTCCGGAAAATGGATCAAGACGGATCCTGAAATCCACAAGGAGAAAGCAACGGCGGCGCATCAGGCCTACGGGAACGAGTGGAAGGGTCTCGTGCGCATGGTGAAGTACTGGAACAACAATCCCAAGCACGGTACTGACAAGCCGGTAAAGCCATCTTTCCTCATTGAGGTCATGGCACTGGAATGCCTCTACGGTGGCTGGGGAGGCTCGTTCGATCGCGAGATCCAGTCGTTCTTCGCCACGCTCGCAGACCGCGTCCACGACGAGTGGCCCGATCCTGCAGGTCTGGGTCCGGCGATCAGCAACGACATGGACGCCGCACGCAAGCAGCGAGCGCAGGAATTGCTGGCCCAAGCAAGTCGTGACGCAGCAGTTGCCATCGACCATAGCCGGCGGGGACGTAACCTTGAAGCGCTTCGTGCCTGGCGCACGCTTTTTGGACCGAAGTTTCCATTGTCCTGAGTTCCCGGTTCTCCCACCATCCAATCGAGGTATAGCATGTCTCAATGGTCGCTTTCCCAACTGCTGTCGTCGTTGCATGAAGATATCCAGCAGCGCCTGTCCGTGGTGCGCAAGAGCTTCGCGCATCCGGGCACGAAAGGCGATGCCAGTGAAAACGTCTGGATCAGCATGCTGGACACGTATCTTCCCAAACGATACCAAGCGGCCAAGGCGCACGTGGTGGACAGCTTGGGAAACTTCAGCCAGCAGATCGACGTCGTCGTCTTTGATCGGCAGTATTCGCCGTTCATCTTCACCTATGAGAACGAGACGATCATCCCTGCCGAAAGCGTGTATGCCGTGTTCGAGGCCAAGCAAACCGCTGATGCCGCGTTGGTCGCTTATGCGCAGGAGAAGGTGGCTAGCGTGCGCAGGTTGCACCGCACGAGCCTGCCTATCCCTCATGCCGGTGGGACTTATCCGGCCAAACCGCTCATTCCGATACTCGGCGGCCTGCTCACCTTCGAGAGCGAATGGAGTCCCGCCCTGGGACCCTCGATGGATAAGGCACTGAAAGCCGAGTTGGCCGAGGGGCGTCTTGACGTCGGTTGCGTCGCCGCCCATGGACACTTCTTTCACGAACCTGCCACGGGAAACTACAGCTACATCAACGAAAACAAGCCCGCCACGGCGTTTCTGTTCAAGCTGATCGCCCAGCTCCAGTTCAGTGGAACCGTTCCCATGATCGACGTGGAAGCCTATGGTCAGTGGCTGACGAAGTGACGGCGCGGTCAGTGGGTGTTGGCGGACTGTAATTTATGAAGGGTGATTGCTTAATCATCGACCACCGTGCGCGCTGTACGACAGCACGCCATGAAGATATAGGCCGCAATCATCAGGCGACTGAGTTTTAGACGGCAGATAACAACACCAAGACGCGACTCAGAGCGTCTGTCTGTGTAGAGGGGACTGCATGGCAAGCATTCATTCGGAGTACCACCGTTTCCTGGCGCACCTGGCCCAGCGACAGGTGCATGACGACGTGCGCCGACTCGCGCGCTTGGTACTCGACCACCTGCGCCCCCTTGCCGAGGTAGGCGCTGCACGACGCGGTCGATCCACGCGCCTCGCACCGCTGGCCGTCGAGCATCTGGCGCAGACGCCCGCCGCATTCGATGCAGAGGCGGGG